>DYCT01000004.1:14180-19631 GCA_019417975.1 Bacteroides sp. | reverse complement strand
GTATTTCAATTAATTCAAAGAGCGATTAGTCTACTTTAACGGGACAGTAGTGATAGCATATAATTTAAAAGATAAATCTTGCCTCCGCAAAAGCGAAAGCAAGATTTATCAAGTTAATACAATCAATCTTTCATAACACGTTCTACAGCTACACGGTCTTCTTTAACCAAGCGTACGAGATAAACACCCGATGCCCAGTCGCCAGCCTGTACCTGCAAAGAACCTGATTCAGGAACTACGCCTTGGAATACTAACATACCGGTAGTTGAGTAAACAGCGATAGTAGCACCTGCAGGAGCGTTAACAAACATCTGGTCGCGTACAGGTGACGGAACTACTGAAATACCCTCCATCAGTTGGATAGAGCTATTGCTGTTAGGACCAATTTCTGTCTGACCAGCCTTAATCGGATCTAATGGACGTTCTGAGTAAGCACCACGGTGAACTGTAAATGATTTACCGTTTTCAGTTACAGAGATTTCCAACCAACCATAGTGAGTAAGTCCCAGATAGTCGAATGTAATACCGGCATAAGCTTTCTTACCATACCAATCTTTGAAACCGCTATAAGCAAGGTCCAACTGACCCGGATAAACACCCGGCTTCATCCAGTTGCAATCAGGACCGATTACAGTACCTTCAGCCAACGGAGCAATGTTACGTGAAACAGGTTTACAAACCATCGGTTTTCCGTAAGTTTCAATTTTCAAGTGTCCAGGAGCATATTCCCAAGTACCGAAACCATTGTCATAACCCAAAACTTCAGTAAATGTAAAGTTAAACCAGCTTCCATGAGGGCTGCCAGCACCACATTCAATGTCATTGTGTACTACAATCTTGTACTCGTCCATAAAGCGAATTTCAAAATTCTGCTTCAAGTTCTTGATTTCTGAAGAAGTAAATGCAGCAGGCTTCATTTCAAACAAGCTAACTGTAGACTGAGCTTTAGCATGAGCAACAGCATTTCCTACAAATGAAAGTTCAGCCTCTTTTGCAGAAATTACTTTCACTACCGGAGTCAAACCTTCAGGAGCAGTAAATGCATAATGAGTACCATTTACCAATTCACCAGTCTGAGCAAATTCGTTGTTACCTAAAATTTGCAAACGAACTACAGAGTTGATTGAACCATCGTTCTTCATCAAATCTTCGTAAATGTAAGAGCTGGTCATTACAAACTCAGCAGTTACAGGCTGGTCGTTTACCTGTCCGGCAACAATCGGAGCACCCGGTTGTTCGTTGTATGCATAGTCCAAAACAGTGTAAGAGTGTCCATCAGCAGCTACAGAAATACGAATCCATCCATACAATTCTTCACCTGCCTGAAGACCTGGGAACTTGATACCGATAAATCCGGTCTTACCATACCATCCCTTCATCGCCTTTGTAGCAATCAAACCGATATTAGGATAATCAGAGATACCAGATGTCCATTTAGAATCAGGACCGATAGCCTGTCCATACTCTACACAAGCAATAGCAGAACGTCCTGTTCCTACTACTTGTTTTTTGTATGTTTCCAGCTCCAATGCACCCTCCAAATTACCTTTGTTGGTATCATACATAAAGCCATATCTAGATTCTTCATAAGTTTCATCCAACAACAGATATGTCCAAGTAGAACTTGCAGAACATTCAACGTCTTCGATATCTTTATACTTTATATTATATGGCTTACGAGCCTGCAAGAATACAGGAATTGGACCTTCGTAGTAATTCTCACCATCAACAACGATTGAAGGTTTGAAAGTGATTTCCATCTTGAAGTCCAATGCGTGGTTTTTAGCTTTTCCTTCCAAAGAAAGAACCAACAAATAATCACCTTTACGAATCAATTTCGGAGTAATACCTGAAGGCAAGTTCTTAATTGTATAGTCTGTACCATATTCGAATGTACGGTTAGCTAATTTTGTATTAATCGGCTTAAACTTAAATTCGCCAGTGAAAGAACCATCATTAGCTGCATCTTCCAACATTTCTCTACGATTAGTCAACACAACACGTGCAGTCTTTGCATCATCAATAAATACTTTCTTCAAGTTTTCAGGAGCCCACAAACAAGAGCGTGAAGGGTGATCCAACGCATCTTTCATACGTTCTACCTGTCCCTTAGTATACATAGATGTACGCTCATAGCTATAGTTCATGTAGTTGGTCCAGTTAGTTTTTTCACCGTGACAGTTCAAATCATTAGGACCCATCAACATTTCGTTTGCAGGAGGAGTATCATCTACATAGTCACCCGGGTTAGGAGTACCGTCAGCTGCAGGGTTACATCCATCGGGGAACTTAGAAGCATCATAATCGAATGTATGTGCCAAGTTCAAGAAGTGACCAAACTCGTGAGTCAATACACGACGGAAGTTTTCATCGGTATTGGTTCCTAGATAAGCACCGTTGTAAACCACACGTGCCAAGTTCTGTTCTGTCATATCCATATCAGGATACCAAGACACACCACTATTGGTAAGACTTCCGTCACCATATAAGTCGTTTATGATATACACGTTCATGTAACGTTTGTTATCCCATGCATACAACTGCATGCGTGGTG
Source organism: Bacteroides sp. (assembly GCA_019417975.1). Taxonomy (GTDB): domain Bacteria; phylum Bacteroidota; class Bacteroidia; order Bacteroidales; family Bacteroidaceae; genus DYCT01. The sequence goes on along the minus strand of DYCT01000004.1, from coordinate 17,077 downwards.
CCCAATAGTTACCAAAGCCTTTTTCCGACTGGTGGAAAGTAATACCAGAAGTAGGTTCACCGTTAGGACCGATATCAGCCAAACGGAATGTGATGTTCATGTTCTGCTGCAAAGCATTGAATACAGGATCATCGTCACCGGTATTCTTTGTCTTACCTTGGAAGTCTTCGTTGGTCTTTTTTAACGCATCAACAATTTTTTGTTCAGTAACAGTCAAATTACCGCTAAACTTATCACCAAATACGTGGAACACAACAGGAACAACGTATGCATCCGGACGCTGAGCAGCAGAGCGCAGTTTCCACGGTTTCAAATGAGCCATAGCAGCTTCAGGATGCTCATTATAATAAGCCTGAATATGCTCGTGTGCCTTACATGGCTGTGGCACATCTTTCACTTGCTGCGCCATTGATGCATTGGTAGTACCAGCCATCAAAGCAGCAATCAGAAGTTTTTTGTAATCCATAGTTTTTTTTATAATTCACCTCTGTCGAGGTATCGTTAGTAATTAAGAAAACTGTTTCTATTTAAATCTATTAATCTAATCTTGTTCTAGCAAGCCACGCACCACAAATCGGAAACTGGCTTCTCCCTTATCCACTTTATAATCCGTGAAATAAGCAGTCAATGTCTTGTATCCAAGCCATTCTTCTGCACCAAGAGCTTTCAAGGCTTCATCGGCCAAGTCGCTTGCCCGACGACTATCTTCTCCGATACCTTGACTAGGTCCGATCTTACGCTCTCCACGCAATTCGAAAGTACGGAATCCATCACTTTGTTTCACTGTCATGTCACAACGTTTCAATCCGAAATGATGACGTACAGTCTTGTATAATTTCTTCGGCGCAATCTTAGGCATCGCTTTCAAATAATCGTCTGAAGCACGATGGTCGGTCAAGCTATCTTCACGTGCCTTCAATTTATCCATAAAGTTTTGGTACGACTCATTCATCGCTTCATCGGTACGCCATTCGTGTACTAAATTAGCATATGCCAAGCTATCTCCACTCTGTACGGTACGAACCAAATGATATAAATCGTCGGGACGGGTTTCATACATATATCGATAAAGTGCATAAGCATATGTATAAAGTTTAGAGCCTAATTCATAATCGGAAGCCAACAGTTTGTTAATGCTTACTCTATCCTCACGATTGGCAGAAAGTCTACGCAACATCACTTTACGAGAAGAAACGCCTTCTGTACGAGTACTACCGGCTTGAAATTCTGCACCACCTTCTTCTACCCAAGTCAAACCAGGGTTTGTGTACAAAGGTCCATCATTCCAATCACCCGGGCACAAGTAACGTCCTTGCAAGTAATGTGTAAACTCATGACGGAACAAATCTTCGAGTGTATAGATACTTTCATCTTCTGTACGCTCGTATGTAAAGAAGCGTCCCCAACCTTCGATATACATACCACCATTATCGGTAGATACTTCATTGACAAACCAGTTGTATTCATACTCTTCAGGAGAATTGTAAATATTTGCCAACAAATGGTCATCAGGACGTCCGTATCCATCGATTGGAGTATCAAGTTGTACCAAACGCATGAATTGGTCTCTAACCTCTTTAGTTGCCCAATACAATGCTTTAACTTTCTGAGGGGAAACGTCGGCACCTGTCTGGAACACCAATGTACTGTCTTCAAAATAGTACCAACAAGGCAACAAGGCATTTTCTACATCCTTACGGATTTGTTTCATATCCTTACCATCAAGCAAGTCGGAATAATAATAATCGGCATTGCGCACAGCTTCAATCCAAGGTTTAGAAACATAGGTATAGGATTTTAGCACACGCTGTGTCAAATCGCTAACCGCATACGCCTTGCTCAAACGTCCGGTATAGTGAGTCATCCATCGTACGGCATGTACTTTCATCAAACTATTTCCGACATGCACTGTCGTATCGGACAACAAATAGTCGGACAAGGCTTTTACGTATGTATCCACTTTTCCGTAGAACTGACTTGTAGAAGGGTTCAAATATTGTTCTCTGCTTTGCAACTGATGAAAAGCCAATGCATAATCGATACCATCGCCCAAACGCATCAAGGCATCGACCTTCAAGCTATCCTTTTCGTAAGCAACATGCTTTGCTGCAAAAGCGTTCACCAGTTCCGCACTGCTATCCAACAGTTCCTCACTGACAATACCTGTACTCATCAACGAACCTACTGCCTTTACGACCGCATCTTGTGCATTGGTTCCAAATCCGAAATTCGGATTGGCAATGATGGTATGCAAGGCAGGAAGCATCTGTTCTTTATATTCCCAAGTAAAAATAGGGCCTAAAGTTTTTTGGTTGTAATATGCACGAAACATACCCGCTCTCATAATCTCAGCATATTTGGCAATACCACAATCGCTGGATAAAGTATAGTTTGTTCCGGCCTGACGGAGCTCTTCTCGCAAAGCATTCATCAATGAATCCTTTAAATAGAATTCAGTTGTACCTCCGTTCATGGCAAACAAGTCGGAAATGTTATATGCACTCTGCATCTGACGGATATGAGCCATTGCTTCAACAACCGGCATCTTGGCCAATTGATGCATTGTAAAAGTAGGGCCTTCTACTTGAGGATGTTGCTCTGCTTTATAGATAGGGGCATCCAACGTAGGCACATAGGCATTTTCATTGACCTGCAGTGTATCACCAGCAAAAGTCCGGGATACACAGAACAGGTTTAATATCAGCGATAATACTACAAATCGAATAAGTACCAGCATATTACCTCCTACTTAATTAATTAGGTATTACATTCTGATGCCAAGCAGACACTTCTTTGCCATACTCCCAATAGAGCATCAACAAATGAGCAGAAGACCAACTGAAATGAGGAGCTTTCAAACGCTCACCGGTGTGTGTACCGTAATTCTCATGGATAGG
>DYCT01000004.1:1662-14170 GCA_019417975.1 Bacteroides sp. | reverse complement strand
TTTAGTATAAGCATCGGCTTCAGCAATATAACCGTACTTACGCAAGCCGGAAATACCAAAATAGGTCTGATCCAACCAGATAGGACCGCGCCAGTAGCCCTTCGGCATAAATTTAGGATTATCTGCTGCAACAGTCGGGAAAGGTATATAGGTAGAGAACTTGGTGCTATCAGTAAAGATAGTCATTGCTTTCTCTACTTGTTCTTTGGTAGCTAAACCAGACCACAAAGGAATGTAAGCTTCACTACCTTCCTCCAAGATGAAATTACCGTTCAAATGACGATCGAAGAAGAATCCACGTTCATTATCGAAGAAATAGTCGCGAATGAGACTGGTATGATCCGGTTCGTCGAAAGATACTCCGGCTACTTGCGACAATTGTTTCAACAAATGATACTCGTAAACCAAAAATGCATTCAAGTCAACAGACTCTTGGTCGAAACTCCAAGCATTTTCACCGTTCTGTACCATCTTGGCATTGTCAAAACGAATGGCGTTGTCCATACCGCTTTCCCAAGCAGCTGCCTCAAGTGTTCCATCAACAGAACCAAACTCACAAACACCATTATTGTTATTGTCACGATCTTTATACCACCACTGGTGATATTTCAACAGCTGCGGATACATTTCGCATACAAATTCCTTATCACCGGTCAACTGATATACCTCATTAACAGCCCATGCAGCCAAAGGAGGTTTGCTGTCGCGTGTATTGTTTTCATAAATGTCCGGATAAATGCAGTCAATAATCATTCCGTTCTCCAACTGATAATCGAACATTGCACGTATTTGGTTCTTAGCCAATTCAGGGGCAAAATGTGCCAAAGCTACGGCATGTTTCCAAGAATCCCATCCCCAGAATCCCATGAAATAGCCTACTGCATGTGAGGGGACAACACCATCGTGCAACAAACCACCCAAACTGGATTTCCAGTTGGCCATCAAAGTCATAACAGCCTTAACAGCGATACGGTTGTATTCATGAGGCATATCGTCACGAAGTACTTTGCTCAAATAGCCATTCCACTTAGTGGCATGACGGCCCCAATATTTGTTTCCATGCTGCTGAATCTCAGCCAACAGCTCCCAGTTCACCTGCTTGCCTTTCGGATTGTTTTGGTAAGCAAGTACCACATAACATTCGTTTTTACCTGTAACGACAGCTTCGTACGAATCACCGTTGATTGTAATCTTAGTGTCGGCAGGGAAAGCCAATGTCCATCTGTCACCGATAGCCGATACAAATGTGTAAATATTGTCTGAAACCTTTGCATCGGTAAGTTGTTGATAAGTTTTTCCGCTAAAGCGCAAAGGTTTATTGGCAGAAGTTTTACATTTCAGCAAAACAGTAGAATTGTCAACATAGCTCAAACGCTGTTCGATTGTTCCGGTCTTGAAAGTTGAGCTCATATACAACTCACCTGGGAAATAGTTGACAGAATCAATTTGGCAAACGCCATCTGCTTCTCCTGCAAAATCCACGTTCAACAAAGAAGGAGCTATCCACTGACGATAGGCCAAATCAAACGGTCCGCAGAATCCATTTACTTGCCCGGCTTTGTCGGGCAAAGTAAATCCAATCCATGAACCTTCGTCTACGAACCAACCATGGCAATAAGTACTATCATTAGGGGTATAGGAAATATTCAGAATATCTCCATAACTATAGATATCTGTGATATCATTTGCGAGCTTATTGGAACTTGTACAACCCATCAGTAAGGCAGACAAACCCATCGCTACGATTAATTTATTTTTCATAACACGTAATGTTCTAAATCGATTATCTAACTACGTTCCACTTTTCTCTTGCTTGCTCGCCAACTGCTTTTTGCAAGTTTCTGGGTTGCAAAGTGAATGAATAAGTACGTGCGCAAGGAGTAATGGTATACTCAGGGTGTACTTGTGCTCCCCAAGTGTTATCACCTCCGACTCCCATCTGCATCAAGTCGATGTTCACCCACACGAGGTCTTCTTTTTCTACACTACCACCATGTTTACGTTTTACATCGAAAGGTACATATTCGATAGCTTCCATCTTGAAGTTCCAAGCACTAACGCTCAAAGGCTGATCACCTACTACCAACAATCCGTTTCCGGCCTGGTCGCACAATGACAACCAACGTGTATCGCACTTGTTAGCTGTTTCCTGAGCTCTTACATACGGATGGAATTGTTCCCAAACTGAAGCCTGATACAAACCTACAGCTGCTGAAGATTTACGGTCGGCATAATTCTCGTGTGGGCCACGACCGAACCAAGTCATCTGGTCATAGTCTTTCGGCATTATCATACGCATACCGAAGCGAGGCATTTCCGGCAAATCTTGCTTACCCGGCTTAAAGCTCATCTCCACATTCACGACACCATTTGCCAACAATCTGTAAGTGACATCAATAGAAGAATCCAATTCTTTCAACAAATAATTAACAGAGACAGTAGCCTGCTTACCGTTTTCTACTGATTTCACAGAGAAACCATTCAATACGGCTTTAGCCATTGCATTGTTCCAAACAGAACAACGTTCGGGAGTACCATTCGGAACATCATTGTCTGTCAAACCTCTCCAGAAGTTAGGTCTCAAACCTTCGAGCAACATTTCACGTCCACCATAAGTCAATGAAACCATTTCACCACTCTTCGCATCAAATACTGATTTGAAAGCATCACCTGCTACAGTCCATTGGTCACCTGCTTGCTCTACGTTCAACAAACCAGCAGGAACAGAAGGAGCAACAGTTTCAGCATTAACCGGAAGTTGCCATTGATCCATCGCTACGATAAAGTCGGCATCGGCATACGCACAAGCTTTACGACGCAACGTTTCAAGTTTCAAGAAATATTCTTTACGAGAAGAAGCCGGAACGGTGAATGGGATTTCAACATCAGCTGTCTGACCGGCTGCAATAACCGGCATATCCATCTTACCGCTTTGTACAGTAACACCATCAGCTTCGAGTGTCCAACGCATATAATAAGCATCCAAGCCAGCGAAATCTTGTCGGTTCAAAACACGGATGATATTCGATTTGAACGGAACAGGTTCGCAATGTACCGGTTGATATACTTTCTTCACCTCCCAAATATGCGGGTGCAAAGAGCGGTTACCTGCTACCAATCCATTGGCACAGAAGTTAGAGTCGTTAGGTACGCCTACAAAACCCATATCGCCACCATATCCCCAGATATCATTTCCTTTCTCATCTTTGATAGCAAAAGTCTGGTCTACCCAGTCCCAAATAAAACCACCTTGCAGGTTATCGTATTTATAAATCAAATCCCAATAATCTTGCAAGTTACCCACACTGTTACCCATTGCGTGAGCATATTCACACATAATCATCGGACGAGGCTGACGAGTATTGACAAACTCGCGCAACCACCAAACACGTGCATACATCGGGCAATAGATATCGGATACACCACGACGACCGGATGCTTCATATTGTACATAACGGGTCGGATCCATTTTCTTTGTCCAATGGTAAAGAGTTTCGAAGTGCTTACCATAACCAGACTCATTACCCATAGACCATACAATAATCGGGGTAAAGTTACGGTCGCGCATAACCATACGGCTCATACGTTCCATAAATGGTTTTTCCCAATCCGGATAGTTAGCCAATGCACCATTGCCTTCTTCATGATAATCCATACCGTGTGATTCGATGTTAGCTTCGTCTACCATGTAAAGTCCCAATTCCTGGCAGATTTCATACCATTCCGGACGGTTTGGATAGTGGCTACAACGCACTGCGTTGATGTTGAACTGCTTCATCATCTTAGCATCATTCCACATCAATTCGCGTGTAAATGTACGACCTGTATGTGGGTCATGCTCCTGACGGTTTACGCCACGAATCAGGATAGCCTTACCATTTACAAGCAACTGACCGTTAATCATTTCTACAGTACGGAATCCGAAACGGTGACAGAAGCTTTCCTGCAACTGGCCTTTTGCGTCAAACACATTGACAACCATGTCATACAGATTCGGAGTTTCAGCAGTCCAAGGCTTTGCATTTTCCAACATAGAAGCGAAATGCAACACGCTATCACTCTTTTGCTTTACAGAACGACGGTTTTCAAATACGACACGTCCTTCATCCAATATCTTAACCTGTACGTTGTAGCCGGTTTTAGCTTTCGGGTTATGCAGCGTAACATCCAAAGAGAAATCACCATCTTTATAATCGTTAATCAGAGGTGCATTCAAAAGGAAATCGGCAACACGCACTTTCGGACGAGCAGTCAGATAAACACTGCGTTCAATACCACTGTATTTCCAATAGTCCTGACCTTCCAAATAAGAACCATCGCTATAACGCATTACTTGAACAGCCAAACGGTTGGTCCCTTTTTTCAAATAATCTGTTACATTGAACACTGCCGGCAAACGGCTGTCTTCGCTATAACCTACCAATTTCCCATTCAACCAACAGTAGAATGCAGATTCTACGCCTTCAAAATCAAGAAAAACATCCATTCCTTTATAATGAGCCGGCACAGTAAACTCATGTATATAACTACCTACCGGATTATAATCGGAAGGCACATAAGGAGGATTAGCGGGGAAAGGATAATTCACATCGGTATAGATAGGAGAATCAAAGCCCTGCAACTCCCAGCTACCGGGTACCTTAATATCTTTCCAGTCGCTTATAGAATAATCTGCCTGATAAAAATCTTTCGGAGCTTGAGAAATATTGCGTGCAAAATTGAACTTCCATGTGCCATCCAATGACATTTTACGAGAAGATTCTTTCTTAGCTAACGCATCACGCTCAGACGGATAAGCCGTAAAATGAGCCCCCATAGGCTCTCTATTGATAGCATTGACAGACGGATCTTGCCAAGGCACATTGTCTTGTTGTGCAAAAGAAATACCTGCAACACTCACCAATAATCCAAGTAAGAGATGTTTTTTCATATTATTATATTTAACCTATTGATTTATTCAAATTGTACAAAAGAATGTAACAACAAACGGAACGGAGAAATCGGCTATACAACCATGCAAGATAGACAATACAGCCCAATCGTTTCCGGAGCTACGCATAATAATGGGCAAGGTGGTATCCATTGTGGTTGCACCACCTGCAGAGATTGGAGCCAAAGGTCCAAACCAACGAGCCAACAACGGAGCTGCCAACAATGTGAAAATCTCACGAATGATGTTAGAGACCAAAGCAATGGTTCCCAACTCTGCTCCTTTATATTCGGTAATGATAATGCTGGACAAAGAATAATAAGCCAGACCACCTCCTACGGCCATACAATCGGCAGGCGACTGACGTTCCAAGAACAATCCGGCAACACCGGCTCCGGCCATAGTCCCCAAGATTGTAAAAACCGGCAACAGATATAACCGTGGGTCTAATTCACGCATCCGAGAGAAAGCCTGTGAATCATGTCCAACACTCACACCAACCAAAGTCATCAAAGCACACAGTGCATAAACACTCAGGTTATACTCTTCTGGCTTAAACGGAAAGATGCCGGATACACTCCACAAAACACCTGCCACAAAAAACGATACAGTTATCAAACTTCCTTTCATGCGTCTTTTTCTTTTTTGTTATGAATACGGTGTTTCACAAACTGCCACAACAAAGCAGCAAAAAATACACTGCCAGCCAAAGCCATCATTGTGATAAAAAGAGCTTCAAGACCAAGGGTATGAAGCCCTTTTAAAATAGCTTCGTTATTTCCGACTTCTACACCCAATAAGAACAAAAGCAAACCAATCAGAATACTGATTAAAGAGGATAGCTTATCGAACTTATGAGAGCGAGTGAAATAGCCCAAAGCTACTCCAAACAACATACATGATATAATGACCAATACAAACATCTCTACAGAATTACTGTTTTAAAAACTTAAGCTGACGCGATGCACCGTTGGACAACAAAGCACGTAAAACATAGATTCCAGATTTCATACCCGACAACGAAGCCTGTGTTACTCCACGTGGACAAACCATTACCCGGCTACCATCGGCCTGATAAACTTCCCAACGAATCACATCGGGGTCGGATACATACAACATATCGGATGCTGAATCATACACAGCTTGCTGCAATACATTCAGTTCATTGATGCCGGATTCTTCACCAACACGGATAAGGTAGTCGTGAGCCACTCCGCTATCTACCCAACCACAAGGGTCTTCACCATCGGTCTCGCTTTCTACAAAATGCAAGAACACACGACATCTGATGCCTTTACCTTGCGCCACATCCTCTGGGACAGTCAAATCGAAATTGAATTTATGTGCCTTTCCGGCTTCACCGATTGGAGCAATACGTTTCGTATCAATCAATTCGTCTTTTTCCAAAACAGAATTAGCATTCCAATCAACCCAAACACGCAACTTATAAGAATCGGAAGCACCGGAATCATAATTCTTCACTTCGACACTTAGCGGATAAGTCTTACCGGCTTCCAAACGGGCAAGCGTAGAGGTAGTGTAATCATACCAAGCCTTAAACTCGAAATCGGTCTTCTGATGAATGTCTTCCAAATCGACCTGACTGATGTATGCAAAATTGCGATAAGAATAGCTAAACAGACAGAGAGGAATATCGTCGTCTGTCAAAACGCCACACTCTCTGTACATCATAAGCAAGTGAGCTGCCGACCAACTGAAATGCGATGACTTAAGACGCTGTCCGGTATGTGTATCGTAATTTTCATGAATCGGAGAATCCAAACGCAAACCACTCAAGCGGTCAAAGACACGTTTGGTATACGCATCGGCAAGTTCGCCCTGACCATAATTGCGAAGTCCGTGGATACCAAAGTAAACTTGATCCAACCAGATAGGTCCACGCCAATAGCCATTGGAAGAGAATTTAGGATTATCGGCCGATACGGTAGGGAACGGAATATAAGTACCCATCTTGTTAGGGTCTTTAAAGATAGGCAAAGCAGCATCCATGTGAGCCTGTGAAGCAATTTTAGCCCAGAAAGGAATATAAGCCTCACTACCGTCTACCCGAACAAAATTACCACTGGTAAGCTTACGGTCGTGGAAAAATCCTTTTTCTTCATCAAAAAAGTAAGCAGCTACATCGGCTGTATAATTCGGTTCTGTAAATTCTTCACCGATTACAGAAGCCAAGCCACGTAAAAGCTGATAATCCAATGCCAAAAAGGCATTCAAGTCAACAGATTCTTGATTCACACTCCAAGCATGAGAACCATTCTTAACCATGCCTGCTCCATCGAAACGGATGGCATTATCCATACCGCTTTCCCAAGCTGCTGCTTCCAACGTACCGTCTTCAGAACCAAATTCACAATAGCCGTTCTTATCATGGTCGCGTTCGGCATACCACCAACGATGGTATTTCAACAGTTTAGGATATACCTCACAAACAAAATCAACATCCCCTGTTGCATCGTAGACAGCTTGCAAAGCCCAAGTTGCCAAAGGAGGTTTACTGTCGCGGTAATTATTTTCATAACTATTGGTATAGACACAGTCGGGAATCATGCCATCTTCCATCTGGAAATCCAGCATTGCACGAATCTGGTTCTTTGCCAGCTCCGGAGCAAATAAGCTCAAAGCTACTGCATGCTTCCAAGAATCCCAAGCCCAAAAGCCAATAAAGTAACCGGCTGCATGAGAAGGAATCACACCATCGTGCTTCAATCCTCCTTTCGGACTCCGCCAATTGGACAACAAAGTAACCATTGCCTTAACTGCCACCCGGCTATAGGCCAACGGCATTTCCGGACGAACAACAGACTTCAAATAACCTTGCCAACGTGCTTGATGTGCATCCAATGCATTCTGAGGCGTAGCCAACAGTTCATTCATCTTGTTGGTATAAGCAACTACATCTGCTCCATTGTCATGGAAGAAACTAATTGTAGCAAACAAGCTGCCTCCTTGAGAAGCATGTGCCTGAAAAACACGATTGGAGTAAGATACAGTTACGTCAGAAGAGAAAGTGACAATCATACGTTCACCACTTGCCAATTTCCAACTCCATCCATGCTCAGTCACCTGAAAATCAGATGCCATATTCAGATTACCACTTTGCACATATAGGGCAGCATCGGTATCGGATGAACAAGACCAAAATGCTGTATATTTATCGTAATAAAACAATTTCTGAGTTAGGGTTCCCTTTGAAGAGGTAGACTTCAAGCTAAGATAGCCGGGAAAATAATGAGCAGAACAATCGGTAAATCGTTCTTTCTTGGGAGTATCAGTAAAGCCGACCTGCAATAAAGCATCGGAAATCCAATACCTATCATCCAAATGATAAGGGCCTATAAAGCCATTTTTCCAACCGGACTGTACCGGCAAATTAAAACTCATCCACGTGCCTTGATCAGAAAAGCCTCCATGAAACGAAGAAGAAGCTGACTGAGGTGCACTGTAAATAGAAAGAATATCTTCGTAGCTTTCGGTCTGGAAACAAGCTTCTTGTTGCGCCTGAGCTGTATGTGAGCCACAGAAGCAAAATGTCAAAAAAGACCATATACATACGAAAAGCTTTTTCATAAAATCAGATTATAAAGGAGAAAGGAAGAAAAAAAATGGCAGGAGCAAGGAGTATATCCCACTCCTGCCATTACATTAACATTAACTAATTATACAATTATTCAACAACAACCTGTGCTTGTTTTACAGAGCCATTGTCAACAACCTGCAACAAATAAGTACCGGCAACGTTACCAGCTACGTTAATCATACCGTTAGCAACAAAACCTTGCTGCATCAAACGGCCGTCCAAGCTAAACAAGCTGAATGCAGCACCTTCTTCAGCTTCAACATTCAACACACCGGTAGTCGGGTTAGGATAAACTGCGAAAGAAGCAGATTCTACGTTGTCAATAGAGTTTCCACCTGTTTCACCCAATACATAGTGATAGTCTTCACACTGACCGCTATCCTGTTTGCAGCAAGGGTCAGTATAAGGAACATCATCAGTATTATAGTGCAAATAGCAACGCATTGTACCTTCCTGTGCATTTTCAGGAACTGTAACTTTGAAAGTAACAGGCATAAATGCAGTAGGACCCGGCTTAACCATTACGATAGTTTCCTGATGTACAGTTTCGTCTGTAGTCAATACATTATCACCATCCCAGTCAAAATAAGCAGTAACATAATATGGGTCACCAAAACCAGATTTAAAGTTACAAACAGTGATAGTCATATCGTAAGTCTTACCCGGAGTAAGAGTCACCCATTTCGTATCATCCATTGTAAAGTCTTCATAAACAAACTCACGAGTCCAATCAGATGGAATGATAGATTCATTTACAAAATCACCAATTTCAACTTTAGAGATACAGTTGTATGAACCCCATTCCAATTCAGGGATACAAAGTTGAGACTGTGCGTTTACCTGGCCTGCTGCCATACCCATAAGCATCAAACCGCTAAGTAATAACTTTTTCATAATAAAAAAATTTAAATTAATTAATAAAAACAATTATAGTTGTTGATAATATATCCAATTATTGAACCACCAATACTTGATGAACTGAATTCTGCTCATCAAAAAGTTGCAATATATACATACCAGCTGGTAAAGAATCGATATCAATCACATTCATACCTTCGGTATAAGTCATGTCGGAAGCCGTTCCGTTTAACAGACAAACGCCATGCTGTGTGTACACATTGAAGCCCTGCAAAGCACCCCCCCTTACATAGAGAATATCTTTAGCCGGATTAGGAGTAACTACCCAAGCCTGTTCAGCACCGAGTTGCTCAATAGAGGAAGATGAAGGCACCTGTGCATTTTCTTCACCTGCAACAGCTCCATAATCTTCCACATCACCGCTATCGATTTCACCACAAGGATCTTTACCATCATTACCTTGTGTGAAATGCAACATCACTCTAAATCCAAATGTCTTGTTTTCAGGAAGTACATCCGGCACTTTCACATCCATTGTTATTACATGAGATGTGCCCGGTGCGCCAATAGCATTGATTGATTTTACACCAACCATTTCATCTTCCTGCAACACATAGTCTGCATTCCAATCAAACCAGGCACGAACTGTGTAACCATCGTTAGCACCGGAACGCTTATTCACAACAGTTACTTCCAATTTATAAGTCTTACCCGGTTCCAAACCTGCGATATAGTCTTTTCTGTTGTTCGTATATTGAGATTGCAAATCAAATTCAGAAGAGCAATCAATCTGCGCCATTTTTACACGGCCGATGTATGCATAAGGAGAATAACGAGCAGTGAATTGACAGAAATCTGTATAAGGGTCTTTGAATTCCAAACCAAAGTACAATTGCTGATCGGCAGGAGTAGCATCGCCCTGTGCCAAAGCAGCACTGAATATCTTCAGACCAATCTGCTCTTTACTATCTGCCTTGCCATGGTTAACAGCCTGACCGGTAATACGCAACTCTGCTTTTGTATTGCTGATAACGACTAAAGAAGCACTCAACCCTTCGGGCAATGCCACCTCATAGTCTTTACCTGCTTCCAGTTCACCTGTCTTTGCAAAATTCAAACCATTGCAAGCCAACAATTTCAAAGGAGATTCTATACTTCCATCGTTAGCACGTTTCTCTACAAGAGTATATCCATTGTCAATCACAACACAGGGTACATTCTTATCAACCACTTCTGTACCGGTAGCCACCAAATTGTCAGGTTGCCACAAGCAACGACGTGCTGCTACTTCATTGAGGTAATATTCCATACGCTCTACCTGACCGGCTGTATAGTGACGATAATGGTCGGTATAGTTCATGAAGTTTTCCCAGTCTGTATAATCGCCTTCGCAGTTAACCTGATCTTTTGGCCAATGCGACTTTTCAACAGGAGGAGTATCCTCAATACCATCGTTCGGATAGCTACAGCCTCCATCGAAAGTGTGAAGCAATCCCATGAAATGTCCGAACTCATGGGTAAGAACTCTACGGAAGTTTTCATTTGTATTCTTACCTAAATAACTTCCATTGTAAACCACGCGCGCCAAGTCCTGTTCTGTCATCCAATTATCCGGAAGCCAAGAAACGCCACTGTTCAGATAATCGCTATCAGCATATAAATCGCGCATGATGTATATATTCATATAACGAGTGTTGTCCCAAGCATAATGTTGGATACGGTCATTATATCCGCTACCGTTACCAAAACCTTTTTCTTCTTCATCATAAAAAAGGACACCACGAGTGGGACATCCGAATGGGTCCTTTGTAGCCAAGCGAAATTCGATGTTGAGCGGTTTCTTAATGTCTTCAAATCGGCTGCTTGGGTCATTTTGATTATAATCGGCTGTCAAGCCTTGAAAATCTTCACTTGACTTTTTAAGAGCGTCCTTTATCAAATCGTATGTTACCTTCAAATCACTGCGATTGGTTGCTTTCTTGAAAACATGAACAACCACAGGAATAACATACTGTCCTTGGTGATATTCTTTTTTTTCTGAATTCTCGGCTATATTGAACGCATGAGGATTTTGTCTGAAATGCAGTTCACACTGCTTATCAAAACCACATTTAGGCATGTGTTGCGCAAAAGCAAACATTGGCAACAATGCAAGAACTATTATACACTGTAAATATCTATTCATATTCTAAATCACTAAAAGTGAGAATTAGATTACCTGATACCTGCCTTGCGTGAGCAAGGCAGGATCTGAGGATTCATTTCACTTAAAAAATCAGATTTATGAGAGAGTTATACCTATTGAATCTTATTGTTAGTCTGAATTTCCATCAAAGGAACCGGCAAGAAGCTATGTTCTTTTGAATCGAACATTGTACGTCCGGCTGCTTGCATACGTTCGTCCAACAAGCCCCAACGACGCAAATCGTAGAAGCGATAATTCTCTAATGCAAACTCAAGCAAACGTTCGTGTTCAATCTGAGCTTTTACAGCATCATAAGAAGTACCTTCCATAGCCGGCATGTGTCCGTGTACCTTTCTGATATCGTTAATCAAAGGAATTGCTTGGTCCGGATGACCTTGTTCGTTGAAGATTTCAGCCTTCATCAACATTACATTAGCATAACGCATCAAAGGAATGTTGGTAGCAAGATTAGGCAGAGTCATCTCCTTCATAGTAGCAGGCAAGTACTTGCGGTAGCAATACTGAATTTTGTCTGTAGGGTCAAACAATTCAGAATAATTTAATCCGAAGATATGACCACCTGTTGCATAATAAGGATCATCGAAAATCAATGAACCGTATGCACGCCAGTCTAACAAACCATCTTCTGCAATACGACCTTCTTTCTTGAACTCATCGATAATCATTGTGCTCGGACGGATTTCATCCCAACCGCGCATCACAGGAGGAGCTATCCAAAGGTGTAACACGTGTCTATGCCAAGCACCGTTGTCGGTACTGCTTGTAAACTGAAGTTCAAAGATTGATTCTTTGCAGTTCGGGTTTTTACCATTAAACATGCTTTCAAAATCAGCTTCCAGCTGATAGCCTTTTACATTATTCAAAGCTTCCATAGCCAACTGCAAGAATTCATCCTTACGTGCAGGCTCTTCGTATG
>DYCT01000004.1:0-1652 GCA_019417975.1 Bacteroides sp. | reverse complement strand
GGTCAAGTAAGCCCAACCCAAGTATGAATAAGCAGCGCCACAGGTAGCACGACCTGCTTCAAGAGCGACACGCTTTGCCGGGAGCATTCCGGCAGCTTCTTTCAAATTATCACAAATAAAGTCCCAAGCCTCAACACGTTCAGACAGTTCACGGTGAGTCTGTGCTTCACCGGTAAGGTATTCATTACGAACAACGATACGCTCCCAGTTCAAAAGAGCTTTGAAGTGCATGTATGCACGCAAGAACAACGTTTCACCCTTCAACGTATTGTATGTCTTCGGGGTCATCTTTGTACCTTCGCGCTGTACTTTTTCAATACCAAACAATACGTTGTTCGCATAGTTGATACCGTTGTAACAGTTCATCCAATACTCTTTGATTTTAGAGTTTTCGTTGTTGTAAGTGAAGTCAAATATCTGGCCCCATTCCGGATAGTTGTAAACGTCATCACCACGTTCCATTACATCCTCACGGAAAGTTTCAACTACATATTTAGTTTCAGGAAGTGTATAAGTTCCACAACGGTTGTCCAACTGACCATAAACAGCTGACAGACCAGCTTCCACATCTACAGAATCTCTCCAAAACTTATCGGTAGAAAAGTCTGGTGATTCCAAGGTTAAAAAATCATCGCATCCTGCCAATGTCAACATCAAGGCAGCAGATACTATTATTGTTTTTTTCATGATTATTATACGCTGAAATGATTAATATTGAGTTTTACGAATTAGAATGTAACCTGCAATCCGACAACATAAGAACGAGTAAACGGATATACGAAGCGGTCAACACCTGTGTTCAAGATACTTGAAGAGAACTCTGGATCAATACCATCATAAGTAGTCCAAGTAAGCAAGTTTTCACCACTTACATAAAGACGAGCACGTTCGATAAATATTTTCTTAGTAAACTTAGTAGGCAAAGTATAACCAACTTGCAACTGACGCAAACGGATGAAGTTACCTTTTTCCAAGAAACGAGTACTTTCACGTGAGTTGTAGTTCGGGTCCTGCAAGACGGCACGAGGCATGTCTGTATTTCTGTTTTCAGGAGTCCATGCGTCAAGTGTAGTCTTGAACATGTTGATACCGCTATCCATTGATTCGTAATAGATTCTGTTAGCATTGTACAACTTACCGCCCCAAGCGCTACCAATCAAGAATGAAAGATCCCATCCGCGATATGAGCCCTGGAATGAAAGGTTGGCTTCAACCTTAGGAATAGCAGAACCGCTGTATACTTTATCTTTCTCATCGATTACACCGTCGTGGTTAACATCAACGAAACGGATATCACCAGCTTTTGCATCCGGTTGCAACACTACCTGTTTTGTTGTACCATCTTCGTTAGTAATAGTACCTACATAGTTATTAGCCTCCTCATCAGACTGGAAGATACCATCTGTCTGATACAAGAAAAAGCTTGATACCGGATAACCTTTCAAAGTCTGAGTAGCGAAGTGACCTTCACCCTTCAATGCAGAACCGTAAAGAACCTGGTTAGGGTCAGCTTTCAACATTTTGTTTTTAGTAGTAAAGAAGTTGAAGCCAACGTTGTAATCGAATCCGCTTACATTATCACCATAATTCAATTCGAATTCGAAACCTTTGTTACGCATCTTACCAACATTGACTGTCGGGTTGTAAATACC
>DYCT01000039.1 GCA_019417975.1 Bacteroides sp. | reverse complement strand
GAGATGTGTATAAGAGACAGTATTAAAAGATGAGCAATAGCCTGTTATAAAAAAGAATGCTTGCATGAAATATGGAACATACAATATATCCCATTTTGTGATATATTGTATATTCTCCACAGACATACTACCTTTTGCTATATTAACAACATGGTGAAAGACAAGAAATATTATAAGCAAGCCCTTTGATATATCAATAAAAGGCAATCGTGCTTTCTTTGCTTTTGAGCCTACAACTTTAGTTGGCATATCTTTTATTTCTTACAAATTTTAATTATTTCACAAATTCTAAATACATTATCTACACTCAGATCAGCATACAATGGTAAAGTCAAAACTCGCTTACTAACATGCAATGCGACAGGGGTTTTATAAACATCAAAACGTCCATGAAAACAATCAAAAGCATTAGTAAGAGGATAAAAATACTTACGAGCATAAATGTTATTTTGTGCAAGAGCATCAAAAACCTCATTGCGAGTACTTCCAAATACTTTTTCATCAACAACAATTGGGAAATAAGAATAATTTGACTGTACGTGATCTTGAATGGGCGATAATTGTATTCCATCTACATCCGACAAGTTCTCACGATAGCATTCTACTACTATTTTGCGTTTTGCTATTTCTGCGTCCACATGACGTAAATTGCATAATCCCATTGCAGCAACAAATTCGTTCATCTTTGCATTGGAACCTATACCATCCACATTTTCAGCATCCTTAATACCAAAATCACGAAGTTTATAAAGTTCATGACCAAGTTCTTTATCATGATAACAAACAGCACCTCCTTCAATTGTATTATACACTTTGGTAGCATGAAAACTTAACATAGAAGCATCTCCAAAGTTACCTATTCCAAGCCCCTTATAGCGAACACCAAAAGTATGGGCTGCATCATATATGACCTTCAAACCATATTTTCTAGCGATTCGACCAATCTCCTCAACATTACAAACATTTCCATATACATGTACAGGAACGATAGCTGTAGTCTTATCTGTTATCAATGCTTCAATCTTTTTTACATCCATACAATAATCGATAGGATCTATATCGCAAAAAACAGGAGTTAAGTTATTGCGAACTATTGCATGTGTAGTAGAAGCAAAAGTAAATGGTGTAGTTATTACTTCTCCAGAGAGATTCAATGCTTGTAAAGTCAATTCCAATGCGTTGTGCCCATTAGTAAAAAGAGAAAGGTTATCAACACTCAAATAATTCTTTAACTTCTCCTCTAATTCATTGTGCTTAGGGCCCATATTTGTAAGCCAATGGCTATCCCATATATCCTTGATTTCATCAATGTACTCCTCATATGGAGGCATTGACGTTCTTGTTACTAAAATACGCTCTTGTTTCATAAATACATTTTATTTAAAAATTACTACTTATATAAAAATGTCAAACTAAATGTCTTTAAAAATATCAGCATATAATAATCAATCTCTTCTAAAAATATCTCTTGTATAAACCTTATCCTGCACATCATCCAGACAAGCATCATAGCGGTTGGCTATGATGGCATGGCTTTGTATCTTAAAGGAGTCCATATTGTTCACTACCTTGCTACCGAAGAATGTAGTACCATCTTCGAGGGTTGGCTCATAGATGATAACCTCAGCACCCTTTGCCTTGATACGTTTCATGATGCCCTGAATGGCAGACTGACGGAAATTGTCGCTATTTGACTTCATGGTCAAGCGATAGACACCAATCACACAGTTGTGTTCCTTGCTGGCATCGAAGCTGTTATCATCAGCATAGCTGTAATAGCCAGCCTTCTTAAGAACGGCATCAGCAATATAATCTTTACGAGTGCGGTTGCTCTCTACGATAGCTTCAATAAGGTTTTCAGGTACATCGGCATAATTTGCCAAGAGTTGCTTGGTGTCTTTAGGTAGACAATAGCCACCATAACCGAAAGATGGATTATTATAATGTGTTCCTATACGAGGGTCTAAACCTACTCCATCAATAATGGATTCCGTATCAAGTCCTTTCACTTCAGCGTATGTATCGAGTTCATTGAAGTAACTTACACGCAAGGCAAGGTAAGTATTGGCAAAAAGCTTCACTGCCTCTGCTTCTTTCATGCCCATAAAGAGTGTGTCGACATTCTCTTTAATAGCACCTTCCTGCAAAAGTGCTGCAAAGGTTTTAGCAGCTTCTTTCAACATCTCAACATCGGTTACCGCCTTGATTGCTTCATTCTCTTCTACAAACTCCGGACGATCGATAAGCTTGGGATAGCCTACAATAATACGACTCGGATAAAGATTGTCGTAGAGAGCCTTACTTTCACGAAGGAATTCGGGAGAGAAAAGCAAATTGAACTTCTTGACACCCTTTTGGGCATATTTCAAGTAGAGGTTACGAGTATAGCCCACCGGAATGGTACTCTTAATAACCATTACGGCATCAGGATTTACCTCCAACACCAAGTCGATAACTTCTTCCACATGTGTGGTATCGAAATAGTTTTTTACCGGGTCGTAATTAGTAGGAGCCGCTATCACCACATAATCGGCATCCTTATAGGCTGTCTTGCCATCAAGAGTTGCTATTAAATTCAGAGATTTCTCTGTCAAATACTTTTCGATATAATCATCTTGGATAGGAGAAATCTTATTATTAAGTTTCTCTACCTTTTCGGGAATTACATCTACAGCTGTCACCTGATGATGCTGAGATAGCAAAGTTGCAATGCTCAGTCCGACATAGCCAGTACCGGCTACCGCTATTTTAATATCGCTGAATTTATTCATTATAATAGAAATCTTTTA
The DNA here is from genome assembly GCA_019417975.1 of Bacteroides sp. Taxonomy (GTDB): domain Bacteria; phylum Bacteroidota; class Bacteroidia; order Bacteroidales; family Bacteroidaceae; genus DYCT01. Next base: position 8,244 of record DYCT01000039.1, on the reverse strand, counting down.
TTTGTTTTCTTTTAGCGATTCTTGTACATGGTCTCGTAATACTTCTCATATTCGCCTGAAGTAACATTATCCATCCAAGCCTGATTATCAAGATACCATTTCACAGTTTTCTCAATACCTTCTTCAAACTGAAGGGTTGGCTCCCAACCGAGTTCTCTTTGGAGTTTGCGAGAGTCGATGGCATAACGCATATCGTGACCTTTTCTATCTGTTACGTAAGTGATAAGATCCATATCCTCACCTTCTTTTCTACCAAGCAGACGGTCGACAGTCTTGATAACCACCTTAATAATATCAATGTTCTTCCACTCGTTGAAACCACCAATATTATAAGTCTCAGCAATCTTGCCCTTGTGAAAAATCATATCGATGGCACGTGCATGGTCTTCTACATACAACCAGTCGCGTACATTCTCACCTTTACCATACACGGGCAATGGCTTGCGATGGCAGATATTGTTAATAAACAAGGGTATCAACTTTTCGGGAAACTGATATGGCCCATAATTGTTCGAGCAGTTAGTCACAATGGTAGGCATACCATATGTGTCATGAAAAGCACGTACAAAATGGTCGGAACTTGCCTTTGATGCTGAATATGGAGAATGAGGATTATACTTGGTGGTCTCCAAGAAGAATTCTTCACCATATGCCTCGTGGTTTTTATCGCTTGATGCTTTAGTGGTGAAAGGAGCAGGGATACCCTCTGGATGAGTCATCTGCAACGCTCCATATACTTCATCGGTAGAGATATGATAGAAACGTTTTCCTTCGTATCCTTCCGGAAGACTCTCCCAATAAATTTTAGCAGCTTGAAGTAAAGACAATGTACCCATCACATTGGTCTGAGCAAATGTAAAGGGGTCTTTAATGCTTCTGTCTACATGACTTTCTGCAGCAAGATGGATAATACCATCTACCTTATTGTTCTGCATCAACTTAAGCACAAAATCGAAATCGCAAATATCACCCTTCACGAAAGTATAATTTGGCTTATCCTCAATATCCTTGAGGTTAGCCAAATTGCCAGCATAGGTCAGCTTATCGAGGTTGATGATGTGACACTCTGAATATTTGTTCACAAAAAGTCTTACTACATGTGAACCGATGAATCCGGCACCACCGGTAATAATGATATTCTTCATTCTTATTAATATTCTAAATTTTTCTTTAATGTTTGAGTATTCTCGCTGAGAATCGAAAGGAGGTATTTGCCATAGTCGTTTTTGAGCATTGGCTGCGCATTTTCTCTCAATTGCTCAGCAGTAATCCATCCTTGGCGGTAGGCAATACCTTCCAAGCAAGCCACCTTCAAACCTTGGCGTTTCTCCAAAACCTCAATAAAGGTTGATGCTTCGGAAAGAGAATCGTGAGTACCTGTATCAAGCCAAGCAAACCCCCTTGCCATAGTCTGTACTTTCAGCTGCTTATTCTTCAAAAACTCCTGATTAACAGTTGTAATCTCTAATTCGCCACGAGCTGATGGTTTGATATGTTTTGCGACTTCCACTACCTTATTAGGATAAAAATATAAACCAACTACAGCATAATTACTCTTAGGACATTTTGGTTTCTCTTCAATACTTAAACAGTTGCCCTGCTTATCAAATTCGGCTACTCCATATCGTTCTGGATCGCTAACACGATAACCGAATACCGTAGCCTTATTGCCCTGATCTGCATCTACCACAGCCTGAGCTAACATCTGGTTCAATCCTGCACCGTAGAAGATGTTATCACCCAAAACAAGACAAGCTGAATCACTACCAATAAACTTCTCTCCAATAATAAAAGCTTGTGCCAAACCATCCGGTGAAGGTTGTTCTGCATACTCAAATTTAACTCCAAGTTGACTACCATCTCCTAAGAGGCGTTTAAATCCAGGCAGGTCAAATGGTGTGGAGATAATCAAAATTTCACGAATGCCTGCCAACATCAAAACCGAAATAGGATAATATATCATCGGTTTATCAAATATTGGCAACAATTGCTTGCTGACTCCTTTTGTAATAGGATACAAACGTGTACCGCTACCACCTGCTAATACAATTCCTTTCATCTGTTTTAATGTTTATGCTTAAAGATTATGTTTCAAATGGATTACCTAAATTGTTCTTAAATCTATATAAAAAAACGCTCCCCTTTTCACATTCTATTTGGCCTCCATTAACACCTCATAGAAAGTATCTTAAGATAAACAGCCAAGTATCTTATGACACTTTTTAGGGCTTTATAAGTTACAGATTTTCAATATCGAATAAAGACGAAAAATGAAGCTGAAGAATACGAAGATTGGCTTCGATATCGGTACGGAAATCGGCTGCTAAAAGTGGATGCTGCAACAAGGCTTGCAAACGGTCGAAAAGTGGCGAAATGGTTGCTGCCATTTCGGTCAAACAAAGTCGGCTGTCAACATCGGCCGAACGAGTTGTATAAATCTCGCCTAAAGCGGAAAGCAAATACAAACATTGACGGACTTGGTGCTCCGGTGAGGTCTGCAAACTTTCTTCTGCCAAACGGTTTTTCCAGTCGCTCACCACACGCATCAAGGCCAAATGGTCGAGCTCGCAACCGGGACGGAACAGGGTCTGACGAATGGCTTGTTCGTCGGGGTCGACACTGACCGGGGGCAGGCTCCGGGTGAACTGCATGGTACGGACATAATCGGTCACATCTTCGAACGTCTCCTTATTGACACGACCGATGGCGGCTGTCATGTTGCCTACCGAAATGACCAAGCGACGGTCGCGCGCTATGCGTACCACATAGCCTTCGAGCCCATGCAGCACTCCGCCTACCACACGTACCAAGGGATGCCCGTCGGCATAGTGGTCTATCCGATGGGGCATAAAGCGAATTCGGGTGGAATCGATATCGGCCAAGCGCATAAAGGGCTGCATCTGACTATCGGGGATTACGGCAATACGGCCGGTGGCACAGTTGTGCGCCAGATAGAGGTGTTCGAAGCGTTCGTGCAGGTAACGACTGACCGCCAAGGGGTCGCCCTGGATAAACAGCAGGCCGGACACGGTTTCTTTCTCTACTTCGACCACACGCTTATGCGGCCGTGTATAATAAATTGTTTTATGAACAAAGGTATTGAAACGCCGGCTGACGTACTCTACTACGCGCGACACACGGGTGTGGTGCAAAAACAGATAACTCCATGTAGTGACTGAGGGCGAAGAGGAGGACGCTGAAAGGCATTTTTCTACTTCCGTACCTATAGCATCGTCTGCCGGCACAGTATGAAGATTGCCCTCGTGGGCGATAGAAAAAGCGTCTGATCTATCCAGTTGCATTGACACTTTTATCTACGTATGTATGTGAAAACAGAGCGGTCGACTCCGATTTCAAGCGTACATCGGTAAAGATTCATTTACATCATGTTTTATTAGTTTCCTTCATACGAAGGTCTTTATAGTTGCAAATTTACACATTTTCACGGAAAGGACAACTATGTGAATCGGTATTTAACACAGCGGCTTGTGTAATATATTTCACCAATACCATCGGCTTGTTTGAGATGATTTCTATCCAATGGGTGAAAACAGCACAAAAAATGCTTGATGCAAGCAAAGCGGCACTGTAGGTCCCTGCTTAATGCATCAAGCATTTTGAATATCTTCTGCCAACGGCTACACTGCCGAATGGCGCAAAGGGAATGATGTAAAGGGCATCAGATGCGAACCGACTTGGTGCGGTAGTCGCAATGGATTTTGCCTTTCAGCATGTTGTTGAGCTTTCCTTTAATCATCTGTTTGCGCAAGGCGCTGAGGTGATCGATGAACATCTTGCCTTCCAAGTGGTCGAACTCATGCTGCATCACACGTGCCAGATAGCCTTCTACCCATTCGTCGTGTGCCTGAAACTCTTCGTCCATATACTGCACATGGATACGATTCTTGCGTACCACGGTTTCGTGGATGCCGGGCAGGCTGAGGCAGCCTTCTTCCATCTTTTCTTCTTCGCCCTCCACTTCCAGGATATGGGCGTTGATATAGGCGCGACGGAATCCTTTGTACTCCGGAAAATCTTCTGACAACACATCGAGGTCAATTACAACGACACGGATGTCCAGACCGATTTGAGGGGCTGCCAGTCCTACGCCATCGGCATGGTCCATTGTCTCGAACATATTGGCGATGAGCTGTTTCAACTCCGGATAATCGGGGGTAATATCTGCGGCCACCTTGCGAAGCACAGGCTGACCGTATGTATAAACGGGTAATATCATGATGTTTGGATTATTGGTTTACTATTCTTTTTTCTTATCTTCCCTTTTCCATATAGCTCTGCAAGATGATGGTGGCGCTTATCTCATCGACCAAGGCCTTGTTCTGACGGTCTTTCTTCTTCAGTCCGCCATCGAGCATGGCGCGGTGGGCCAGCACAGAGGTGAACCGCTCGTCGACAAACTCTATCGGCATGGCGGGCATGGCTTTCTTCAGCTTTTCCACAAAGGGGCGAATATAGGTCATGCTCTCGGACTCGCTGCCATCGGCCTGACGGGGCAAGCCGATAACGATGCGTTCTACATCTTCGCGACCGACGTAGTCCTGCAAAAAAGTAAGCAACTGATGGGTAGGTACGGTGGTCAGCCCATTGGCGATGAGCTGCAAAGGGTCGGTCACTGCCACTCCGGTACGCTTACGTCCATAATCGAGGGAAAGGATTCTACTCATGGTACTTTATCAATAAACAAAAGAAACATTGTCGACCCACAGGGTGTTGCCCGGCGAACCGATATAGGCTCCTCCGTGGCTGGAGGTGAACTGCAATACGATATGGGTAGGCACATCGTGGGCTGTACCCCACCCCATCTCTTTCACTACCACACGCTTGCCCTTGCTATTGGTGGCATAGCGGTCTTGGTCTTGCAGCTTCATCCATTCTTCCACATAGCCGGATTCCTGGGTTATGTTGCCGTAATGGATGGGGTAAGTGGCTCCGTTCACCCAGTCGGTATCCTTGTCGTAACGAGTCACAAAGGTTCCTACACGCACTGCGTAGATATTGCCTTTCTCATCCTCCCAACGCTTTTGCAACAAGCAGATGACTGCCGGATAGTCCTTCCCCTTGATGGTGCGCTTCTTGCTGAAGCCGGTGGACATCACACGGTCGGCCTCGCCCGACATCTTGACTTTATAGTCGAAACGAATCGCTTTTGGCTTCCGGGTAAAGGGATGTCCCATCTCCAACATACGCATCGGATTTTTGGTGCCACTGATGGGTTCGTGTACATAGCCCATGAATATCGAGCCGGCTGCAATGACCTCGATGTCGACAAGCCCGAACACCTTCACACTCTCGTAGCGGGTTTCCAGGCGGGCACAGTAACCATCGCCGCGTTTCTCGGGAAACACAGAAACATTGGTTTTGTGGATGCCCATCACCTTGGCGTAGACATTGGAATTGCCCCAAGGTGACCCGTCTTCATTGACATAAGCGGCGTTTTCTTCGATGGTCTTGGTAGGACCAATGGCATATACTTCTTTCACTGCGCCCCCAATGATACCCGATTCGTGTATCTTGCGGGTGACCCAGTTGTCCATGTTGCCATAGCGTATCGGCTCGACCTGCTCTTGTGCAAAGCCAGACAAACCGAAAACGGCACACAACAGGGCACTTACCATCATGCGATTCTTACTCATATTTCTCGTTTTCTTTGTTAAAGTTCGTAGTTCCAATCTTTGAGCGCAAAGTCCCAGTTGGCTTCAACCAACTGCACTGTGCGGTCGTCATATTTATACTTGTTCTTCTTATAGCCTTTCTTTTTGTTCAAGTAGGCTTCGATAGCTGGACGCGCTTCGTCGTAACCCGGTATCTGCAAGCGACGATAGATGTCCTCGGTCTGTGCCATGGCATCGGCTTCGAAATCTTCAAACTTCACCTCTACGAGGTTTCCTTCGGGGATGAACTGCTTGTCTGCCTCGTAGCGTTGATAGAGCTTGGCATAGATAGAAAGGATGTTTTCTTCGAGCTGCTCATTGCTGATATTCTCCAACTTCAACGGTTGGATGGTATTCGTGAAAAAGCTACGGGTGCTCTCGAACACGGTATACGGATTGCGCATCAAGTAGATGAACTTGGCATTGGGGAACATCTTGACCAACTCTTTCACACGTCCGGTATGAGGCGGGTTTTTCGACAGGAACTGGGTGCCTCCGGTATTCCACAGCGAAATCTTGATTAGCTTAAGGAATACTTCTTCGAACACTTTCAGCTCTTCGGCAGTGATGTCTTGAAACAACAGGTACTTGTCGGCATACTCTTGCATATACTTGGGCAAGAACCAGAAGTTATAATAGGTATAGGGCATCATATTGGCCAAAGCGAACTCTTCCTCCTGAGGCAGGTCTACAGCCAACTCCATATTATCGGTAGGACGCTTGTCGGGCATCAGCCACGACATGTTTTTCTTGAAAAAGGGCTGTCCCCACATCATGAGGTGCGGAAAAACAGTCTGGTAGGTGGTATTGTAGCCAAAATGCTTGTCGCACGAAAGCACATTGTGCACAAAGGTAGTTCCGCTGCGCCAGTGTCCTAAGATAAATACCGGGTCGTTCTCCAACGGCTTATCTGCCAAAAGTTTTTGGTAACGATGGTCTTGCAAGGGCTTGAGCAGGCTGAGCAAACGGCATACACCTTTGGTCAGGTAATATTTCTGGCGATAGCCCTTGTCGATGTCGCGACCTGCGGTTATCTGGTGAAAGGTTTTCCAATCGGCTCCCACCAGAGTGTTAATAGGTAATTTATTGAATTCTAATAATCCCATGTTTTCAAAACATTCTGTTAAGTTCTTGATTAATATACAATCTTCACCGCCACGCCCTGACGTTCCAAATCTTTGCAGGCACGCTCCACTGCTTCATAATGTTCGGGGGCAATACCCAGTTTGGGCAAGTTCAGTTCGGGAATATCTTCGGTCACCATATCACGCGAATCGACACGATCGATAATCATACCCACAGCACTGGTATTGTTGGTAATGGGGTCGATGAGGATAAACGAACCACAAGCCTTGTTCTTCTTGTATGGGTCGAAGAAGAGAGGTTTGGCAGTAGTGATGACCACATTGGCTATCTCGTTAAGCTTCATACCGGAGACCTGGTCGATATGTTCCATGGTGTTGATATCAACCCGGTAACGGATTTGGTCGATATGAGCACGGGTAAGATTGGTGGTCTGCTTGATGTAGAAATGTTTATTGAGGTCCATCGGCTCTTCGTCCATCCACACAAGCATGGTTTCGAAACAACGGTCTACGATAGGCAGATTGTCGGGGTGAACCAACATATCACCACGCGACACATCGATTTCGTCTTCCAACGTAATGGTCACGCTCTGTGGCGGGAAAGCATAGTCGAGTTCGCCTTCGTAGGTGACGATACTCTTCACACGAGAGGTCTTGCCCGAAGGAAGGGCCATCACAGTATCTCCCTTATGCACAACTCCCGAAGCGACCTTGGCACAGAAGCCACGGAAATCGAGGTTGGGACGGAGCACATACTGTACCGGATAGCGGAAGTCGTCGAAGTTGTGGTCGTTTCCGATATGTACGGTTTCCAAGAAGTCGAGCAAAGCCGGACCGTCATACCAAGGGGTGCGGTCGGACTTCTCTACGACATTGTCACCCTCGAGAGCCGACAATGGGAAACAGTTGACATCGGGAATGCCCAATGGCTCTACAAAACGCATGTATTCCGATACAATCTCTTGGAAGCGAGCTTCGGAGAAATCGATCAAGTCCATCTTATTGACTGCCAACACCACATGCTTAATGCCCAACAACGACACCAGATAGGTGTGACGACGGGTCTGGGTGATGACACCGGTACGAGCATCGACCAAAATGATGGCCAGATTGGCTGTAGAGCCACCGGTAATCATGTTGCGGGTGTACTGCTCATGTCCCGGAGTATCGGCAATGATAAATTTACGGTTGTTGGTAGAGAAATAGCGGTAAGCTACATCGATGGTGATACCCTGCTCGCGTTCGGCTTTCAAACCGTCGAGCAACAAAGCGTAGTCGATGTGATCGCCGGCATTGCCCACACGCTTACTGTCGCGTTCGAGGGCATCGAGCTGGTCTTCGTACAACTTCTTGCTGTCGAACAACAGGCGACCAATCAAGGTCGATTTACCGTCGTCCACCGAACCGGCGGTGAGCAGACGCAGCTGGTCTTTCTGCTCATCCTTATCAAGGAATGCTTTTATATCTAATTTATTATCCATGTCTAC
>DYCT01000038.1:7176-11046 GCA_019417975.1 Bacteroides sp. | reverse complement strand
CAATCATACAGCACGTTATCGAAATCTTTACAAAAATTCTAGAAAACAACACTGTTAACAAATGCTTTGCTCTTTAAAAATATGTATTATTTCAAGGGGGAAGTTAAGTAAAACCTCCAAGTATCTTAAGATGTTTCCCCAAGTATCTTAAGATACTTTGCCCCTGAACCTATACTTACTTGCCCAAATATCTTAAGATATATTGCATAAATATGCAATATATCAGCCCAAATATCGTATATATATGCAGTTTTGAAGCCTCGATTTTGCATAAATATACACGTTTTTCGCCAGAAGGTCAAAAACATCAAAAGTACGAGTTAGCAAAATCACTATCTTAGAATCTTTTTGTTTTAAAAACAAACATTTTACAGACAATATGAAATGCGCATTTAAAACAAAAGAAGGATTAAAATGAATATCTATCACAAAAGCATCAATCACTCATTTTCAAACTCGTTTAGGATTTGCCGGTTGGCCTTATCTACCTCATGCAGGGAGATAGAATCCAAATAGATTTGTGTGGTCTGCTCCGAACTATGTCCGAGACCTTCGCTGATGACACACAAGGGAATACCCTTGTTACGAGCAATGCTTGCCCAACTATGACGACTGTAATAAAGCGATAAAGAGACGGGAATCCCGATAAAATTCGCTATCTCCTTCAACTTCCGGTTGATGATGAGCGAACAGTTGAGGTACTGACGCCGCTCTGTACCATCGCTGCGAGTGATAATGGGTAACAGATAGTCAGTCGGATTCGATTTGTATTTATTCAGAATAGCTTGCATCTGTTCGGTCCATTCCACCACAAGCTGTTGTCCGGTTTTTCTCCTTCGGTAATAGATATATCCATCTTTCAAATCCTGCTTTTTCAAGAATGCCATATCAACAAACGACATTCCTCTTGTACAAAAACTGAAAATAAACATATCGCGTGCCCAGTCATGCATCGGGCGATCAGATAAATCCAACTCTTTGATTTTCTTAATATCTCCAAACGAGATACTCCTTTTCACCGTCTTATCCATACCACAATAGACATGCTGAAAAGGATGACAATCGGCAGTTATCCCCTGTTCCACCGCCTGCCGATAGACGGTACGCAAGATACGCATATAGAAAGAGGTAGTGTTGCGCGACAAAGAGCAATGGTGCAAATAGGCTTCATACAGCTGCATAAGTCGGGAATCAATCATACTGAACGACAAGTCTACGCCACAGCGGAAACCTGCAAAACTATTGAGAGTAGACTGATAAGTTTCGCTGGAACGAATCCGGCCCGACTGCCGTTTATATACAATCTGTTCCTTAAAATAGGCGAATACACTATCCTCCTGCACAACTTCCGGCTTAAAACGCACCAACACATCGCTTATTTTCATCCGAGGATTCATCTGTTCCAGCTCCGACAAAATATGTTGCAACCGATACATATCCCACTGCACGTTCAGCGAAACAGCAAAAAGCTCCTTGCCACGGTTGCCTTGCGCAGCAGAAAAACAAATCTGCCCATCTGTTGCATTCCATTCATCACAACCTATCCGATACTCGCTCCGTATGCGATATACCGCCCGACAACAAACCACCTGATAAACCAATACACCTTGGTGCCCCCACACATCCGAAGGCCTGAATTTTAATTTTATTGAACTCATACTCAATCCTTTTTATTTAAACTAACTAACGCCAATGCGAGAATCTACCGCTCCATCACCCGGTAAAACATTTCATTTTCAAACCCCATCCCATGTATTTTATTACCAAGTCCGATACGACACCTCATGAAGCAATCATGCTCTGAGTTGACATACATCAAGACTTCGGTTACATCAATAAAGCCAGCAAGTGCAAACAGATGTAAAGTATATTAAGAAATACAAATAATTCACTTTATCAGCACTTTAAACAAATCAGCGAGTCACATAAAATTTACCTTTGTACATTATAACTCAAAATTAAAGCTTATGAGACTTCATTGTTGTATTACGATTTGTGCCGGAATTTTCCTGCTGGCCTCATGCCACAATAAGCCGGTTCAAGAAACGCGATTTCAAACTGTAAAACTTGATACTATCAAAGCCACAAGCGAGCAAACCGCCTTGCAATACCCCGGAAAGGTAAAAGCATCTAAAGATGTAAACCTCTCTTTTCGCGTAAGCGGTACCATCAGCCGCATCTTGGTAAACGAAGGTTCCACCGTAAAGGAAGGTCAACTGCTGGCTGAGTTGGACCCAACTGACTACCAGATGCAACTGGATGCTACAGAAGCCGAATACCAACAAATCAAAGCGGAAGCCGAACGAGTGATGAGCCTATACAAAGAAGAGGTCACCTCGCAGAGCGATAACGACAAAGCCCGATACGGTCTGCAACAAATCACAGCCAAATACAAACATCACCAAGACCAAGTAGCTTACACCAGACTATATGCTCCATTTAGCGGACATATACAAAAACGACTTTTCGAAGTACACGAAACAATAGGAGCCGGAATGCCTGTCGTATCAATGATAAGTAGCGATATGCCCGAAGTGGAAATCAGCCTGCCTGCTGCCGAATACATCCGGCTGAAAGACTTCAACCGATACCAATGTACCTTCGATGTCTATCCGGGACTCACCTATCCGCTTAAGTTTATCAGCATCAGCCCGAAAGCCAATGCAAACCAGTTGTACACCATGCGCCTGCAACTTATCGCAGGAAACAACCCCATCCCGTCTCCGGGTATGAACACCATGGTAACCATTTTTTCCGCCTCGGATAATGAAGGTACGCTAACCGTACCTGCCAATGCGCTCTTACAAAAGGACGGAAAGACCAGTATCTTTGTGTTCAATCCGAAAGACAATACAGTACACAGTACAGACGTAACCGTAAAACATTTGTTCAACGATGGCAGCTGTGCTATCTGTTCAGACCGACTCCAACCGGGACAAGTCATCGTAGCATCAGGAGTACACCACGTCAACGATGGAGAGAAAGTAGATCCCCTACCTACAACTAGTGAAACGAATATTGGAGGATTGCTATGATGGATATAAGCAAATGGGCTTTTCAGAACCGGAATCTGATTTATTTTCTGATTGCCGTATTAATAGCCGGAGGCGCTTTCTCTTGCTATCAGATGAGCAAACTCGAAGACCCCGAGGTAAAAGTGAAGCTGGCTATGGTCGTAACCGTCTATCCGGGAGCTTCGGCACACCAGGTAGAGCTGGAGGTAACAGATGTACTGGAAAAGAACATTCGCACAATGGGAAGCATCGACAATGTGGAAAGCTACTCGTACAGCGACCTTTCAATCATCCAAGTGGAACTGCTCAGTACAGTACCAGATGACGAGGTGGAACAATGTTGGGACATGCTCAGACGCAAAGTAAACAATGCTTGCGCCTCACTGCCCGATGGTGCCCAAACCCCAATGGTAAAAGACGACTTCGGCAATGTATACGGCATGTTCTATGCACTGACAGGCGATGGGCTGTCAGACCGTGAACTGTCAGACTATGCCGAACTCATCAAACGCGAGATTGCCGACTTGAAGAATATAGACCGCGTGGATTTATACGGTAAGCGAAACGACTGCATCAACATCGAACTGCTGCAAGACCGCATGGCTAACCTCGGTGTGAAACCAGCCGAAGTGCTGGCCACCTTGAAAGGACAAAACCAAACCACCTACTCTGGCTACTACAACAATGGTGACAACCGTATACGAGTAACCGTAAGCGATAAGTTCAAAACGGTGGAAGACATCGGCAGAATGCTGATACAGGGACACGATGAAGACCAGCTGCGCTTAAGCGACATTGCCCGCATCAGCAAAGGATATGAAACTCCCACCCGCAACGAACTGTTCTACGATAAAGA
>DYCT01000038.1:0-7166 GCA_019417975.1 Bacteroides sp. | reverse complement strand
TCTTGAAAGTAGGCAAGCAAGTGGAAGCTAAACTGACGCAGCTGAAGCAAACCCGATTACCTGCCGGAGTGGAATGCCATAAAGTGTTCTACCAGCCCGAACGTGTATCCAGCTCTTTGGGAACATTCATCATCAACCTGATAGAATCGGTAGTTATCGTTGTTGTGATTCTAATGCTTACCATGGGATTCAAGAGCGGACTCATCATCGGAGTCAGTCTGATAGTTGCCGTTTTCGGTTCGTTCCTCTTCTTATATTTTATGGATGGTACCATGCAACGTGTGTCATTAGCCAGCTTTGTATTGGCCATGGGAATGCTGGTGGACAACGCTATTGTCATCATCGATGGGATTTTAGTAGATTTAAAAGCCGGAAAGAGCAGAATGGAAGCCATGACTGCCATCGGACGACAAACAGCCATACCCTTACTGGGAGCCACCCTGATTGCCATCATAGCCTTTCTTCCGATATTCCTCTCGCCCGACACGGCAGGTGTATACACCCGCGACCTATTTATCGTATTGGCTGTATCGCTCCTACTTAGCTGGGTATTGGCGCTCACCCATGTGCCCCTCATGGCCAACCGACAATTACATATAGCAGCCGATACAGAAGAAAAAGGCAAACGAGTCTACAAAGGTCCGTTTTATGCCCTACTCCGCAAAGTACTTCACTTCGGTCTGTCACATCGCATCAGTATGGTAATCGCCATGATATGCTTATTGGCATTGTCTGGTTTCGGCTATCAGTTTATGCGACAAGGTTTTTTCCCCGACATGGTATACGACCAGCTGTACATCGAATACAAATTGCCTGAAGGAACCAACTTCACTCGTGTAGAGAAAGACTTGAATGCCATTACAGACTATCTGCATACACGCCCTGAGATAACCCATGTGACCACCTCTATCGGAGGGACACCGGGCCGCTATAATCTGGTAAGAAGCATCGCCAACCCTTCACTCTCATACGGTGAACTGATTGTAGACTTCACTTCGCCCGATGCCCTTACCGACAACATGAACGAGATACAAAACTATCTGACAGCATCATATCCCGATGCATACGTCAAGGTGAAACGATACAACCTGATGTTTAAGAAATACCCTATTGAGGCACAATTTTCCGGACCTGACCCAACTGTATTACATCAATTGGCCGACTCGGCACGCCGCATTATGGAAAAAACGCCTGAGGTGTGTCTCATTACCACCGATTGGGAGCCGAAAGTTCCTATCTTGTCTGTAGAGTACGACCAACCTTCGGCACGTGCCTTAGGTCTGAGTCGTAACGATGTCAGTCTATCTCTTCTCACAGCTACAGGAGGAATCCCAGTAGGCTATTTCTACGAAGGAATCCACCGCGACAACATTTATATCAAATGTTTGGATGAAAACGGAAACCCGATAGAAAACCTGGGCAACACACAAGTTTTCTCTGTCTTGCCTTCTATCAACAGTATCTTCAGCGAAGAAAACCTGTTGAAGCTGAAAAGCGGGGCACTTTCAAAGAACGACATTCTGGAAGAGGCTATGGCCACTACACCATTACGCCAAATAAGCAAGCATATTGACATTCGTTGGGAAGACCCTGTTGTGCCTCGCTATAACGGACAACGCAGCCAACGTGTACAATGCTCGCCTGCTCCCGGATTAGAAACAGAGAAAGCCCGACAAGCCATTGCCCAGCAGATAGAAAATATCCCGCTGCCAGAAGGCTACACCCTACAATGGCAAGGAGAACGACGCGCCAGCACCGAATCTATGGAATATCTGTTTAAGAACTTCCCACTTGCCATCATATTGATGATAGCCATCCTTATCATGCTGTTCAAAGACTATCGCAAGCCACTCATCATTTTCTGCTGCATCCCTTTCATTGTGGTAGGAGTAGTAGCTGTCATGCTGATAACCGGTCAAACGTTCAATTTTGTAGCTATCGTAGGAACGTTAGGACTTATCGGTATGCTAATCAAGAATGGTATTGTGCTGATGGATGAAATAACCTTACAGATAGGAAATGGAGTTGAACCTATCACTGCGTTGATTGACAGTTCACAGAGCCGACTGCGTCCGGTCATGATGGCTTCGCTCACCACCATTTTAGGTATGATACCCCTCTTGCCTGACGCCATGTTTGGCTCATTGGCAGCCAGCATCATGGGCGGGTTGCTATTTGCTACACTCATCACGCTTATCTTTATACCTATTCTATACGCATTATTTTTCCACATCCGGAAGACTGAATAAAAAAATATAAAAGCGAAGAGGGTGTGTCGCAATGCTCCAATCAAATGATTATGGAGCGTCTCGACACACCCTCTTCGCTTTTATATTCCTAAATTTCTATTCGTGTCAATCAGACAGTGTCTCTCAAGGAGCCATACCAACAAGCTTTTTCTTCTTGACTACCAGAAACCAGCCCAGCAGAATCAATCCTTTAATCATGGTCGTGAAACTGACAGCCCACCAGATACCTTCTACTCCCCAGCCCAGATATACGAAAAGAATAGCCAAAGGGATACGCATGTAGTTGAAACAAATGCTCACAACGGCAGGAGGTAGCGTACGCCCTATACCATAGAACACCCCTTGCATGGTAATCTCCAACATCATAAACAATTGCGAATAGCCATCGATACGCAAAAAAACTCCACCGGCTTCATAAGCTACCCGCTCGGGCACAAAGACAGAGAAGACTTCATTGCCAAAGAATACAAACAGCAAGGTACAGAGAGAACCGAAGATGCCTGTCATCCACAAGGTGGTATGCCAAGCCTTCAATACCCGGTCCGTGCACCCTGCAGCATAGTTCTGAGCAATAAAAGTACTAAGTCCTGTAGCAAATCCTTGAGATGTATTCCATGTAATGGCCTCAATCTGTCCGCCTGTTGTAAAAGTCATCAATCCGATATGCCCTCCCTGTTCTGAAGCTGTACGGCAAAGGAACATATTGACAAAAGCGAACAAAGAGTTTAGAGCTGCTACAGGCAAGCCCAACTTAAAAATCCGATAAGTGTATTTCTTTTTGAGTCGGGTAAAGAAAGGAAATCCCCCCAACAACGAATCACGGTATCGCAACTGATAAATGAAGATACTCAGTACAACCGCTTCCGAAATCCAAGTTGCCCAAGCAGCTCCTTTGGTGCCCAAGCCTAATCCGAAAATAAAAAGCGGGTCGAGGATGATGTTCAACAACAGACCCGTTCCACTAATCATAAACGGCACTTTGCTTCGTCCGGCAGCATTATAAATGCCGGTAAAAGCAGCTGAAAGAAAGATAAAAGGAAGTCCCGTAGACACAATACGCAAATACTCCACAGCATTGGCAGTGATGTGCTCTGCCAATTCATAAATGCGAATAATGGGATTGGCCAAGACGAACAGCAGTCCACCCCAACACAGCGATATAATCAACGCTACCGTAATGTTATGAGAAGCAAAACAGCGAGCGTCAGTCTGATTCTGAGCACCGATAGACTGTCCGACACTGACCTCTGCTCCTACTTTATTCAATAGAGAAATAGATGTTGACATCCACATAAGGATACCTACCGAGCCAATAGCAGCTACCGCCTCACTACCCAAACGCCCCACCCAAGCCATATCCGTCAAGCTATAAGCCATCTGAATGAATGAAGTAGCCATAATAGGCATAGCCAGATTAAAGAGTTGACGATTAATAGGACCTTTGGTGAGATTTTTTGTACCTTGCATATATAAGATTTCTTTTTTTTGCAAAGATACGATATCGGCATGAAGACACGAAGGGCATACATAAAAAAAGCGTACTTCCCGACCTTGGGAAGCACGCTCCTATTCTTATACCCTTATTTAAATTAGGGATGTGTGCAGCATTAGAATGTCAGTTTCACACCAATCTGCATAGACCATGCATTTGATACAGCGGCATTGTTATACCATTCTGTCTTAGAAACGAATTCGTCATGAGTAGCAGCATTCAGCTTATACTGCAACGGTTTGCCAGGCTTGTTAGCAGAAGTCAACAACTGTACATTGTCGTAGCTTTTCAAAGAACAAGTCTTGTAAGAACCCCAAGCATCGTTGAACATGTTACCTACGTTAAGGATATCAAAGCTAACCTGAATACCATATTTACGTTTGCCAATGAATGCATAGAAATCTTGTGCAATCTTGAAGTCGAAACGGTTCAACCACGGCATCAAAGCACCGTTACGCTGTGTAAATTTACCCTTACGGCTCTTCAAGTGAGCGTTGTCATTAACATAATTCCAGAAGTCAGTTGCCTGATCCTTTGCAGAATAAGTTACTTCATTTTTCTTATTCTTGATATCTGTAAACAATCTTACAGCTTCATCATAAGTAGCAGGAACGTGAATCAAATCAGAACTGTTTCCGTCACCATTAATATCATTGCTGTAAGTGAATGAGTAGCGTCCCATGTGGTATCCGCTATAGAACAAAGAGAAAGTAGTCTTAGCATACTTGCTCAAGCTCAACTCGTAGCTGATGCTACCGATAAGACGGTGAGGAGTAGAGAACAATGAGTTAGCAAGAACATCTTCGTTCAAAGAGTTAACAGCTACGTTGTTCTGCCATACAGAAGAAGCAGAAGAACCCGGGTTAGCAGTCAAGTCCATAGCTTTAGTATAAGTATAGTTAATCATACCGCTTACACCATAGCTGAATTTCTTAGACAAACCAACGTTGAATGAGTATTGATAACCCTTTTTGTCACCGTTTGTCAACTTGATTACAGTACCTGTTTTAGCATTAACCTTATAGTCACCACTCCAATAAGCACGGCCCGGCTGTTCATCGTAATAACCTGTCGGAGCATTTTCGTTGATGTTGCGCTGTACTACATTGTAAACATCGCGAGTGTACATTACGCCCAAATTCAAAGCAAAGTCATACGGCAACTTGATGTCAGCAGAAATATTACTTCTCCATACTTGCGGCATCTTGAACTTAGGATCTACGAAAGCAACAGAACCTGGCAATTGTGAAGCAGGTTTGCTTGGGAACAAATCAGGATATTTTGCCAAAACGTCTTTGTAGTTCTTGTAGAACTTGAAATCAGCAGGAAGAGGAGCAGCAGCAGTCTTCGAATCACCAATTTCAATCATGTTCTGAATCATACCTGCACCTGTAGGCTGGTTAGTGAACCATACGAACGGAAGCAAACCAGTGAAGAGACCGGTACCTCCAGTGATGACGATAGAACGGTCGCCCTTAATATCCCAATTAAAGCCAATACGCGGAGAAACGAGCAACTGAGTTTTCGGCCACTTAGAAACGTCAACTCTTTCACCGTTAGCAAATGTCTCATTCAAGATAGCATCGTTACCTGTCAATGAGTTGAAATACATCGGGATGTCAAAACGCAAACCGTAGCTCAACTTAAAGTTAGGAGTAATAGACCAATCGTCCTGTGCATAAATACCACCCATACCAAATGCCAGCTCTGCGCCCGGAGCTTCAGTGTTGTTGTAACCATAAGTCAAACCGTAGAATTTAGGTTGTTTTTGTGTAAGGAAGTCTTCAACAGAAGCATAACGATAATAACCTAATGCACCGCGCAAATATTGGTTTTCGAAGTACTGACGTTCGAAAGAAAGACCTGCTGTAAGATAGTGGTCGCCCAATGAGATATTTACATTGTCTGTAATGTTGAATACATTATTCAATACATTATTATGCGGAGTAAACACTTCTGTACCCAAAGTCATGTATTGTGTACCATCTTTTTCGATATCAATATAAGGGAACGGATCACCGTTGAATTTACGAGCATCTTGAATGTGAGTATAAGTAGCAATCAATTTGTTCTGTACTTTGCTAGAGAAACGAGAGTTCAACTCAGCTGCAATAGAATACACTGTATTGTTCATCTTGTAGTTTGAGTTAGAGAAAGCAGTCGAAGCATAGCTATAACGTCCCGGATTAGTACGTGTCATCAGAGCTGAAGTAGAGCTCAACATACGGTCGTCTTTAGAATCTACATAGTTGAAACGAGCTGTCAACTTGTGGTTCATATTGATGTTCCAGTCTAAACGGCCCAACAATTTGTAGTTTTCACTTTCGAAGTTAGGGAAGTTCTGATAGATACCCGGATTGTATCCGTATGTATTCTTTACGAATTTGCTCACGTTTTCCAAATCCTGTACCCATGTACGTGCAATATATGCCTTTCCATCACCGGCTGCATTTTCTTCCTGACTAGGGTTCCAAAGCACACCCGGCATAACAGATTTTTCATATTCAGCACTTACGAAGAAAAACAATTTATTTTTCAAAATAGGGCCACCCAATGTGAAACCATAAGAGCGAGTTGATTTTTCATCCCATCCGCTGATGGTTTGTCCATCAATTGTATTACCATTGAAACCGTTCGGCTTCTGGAAAGTATAAAGAGAGCCTTTGAATTCGTTTGTACCGCTCTTAGTAACTGCATTGATAGCAGCACCGGTAAAGTTTGAATACTTCACATCAAAAGGAGATACTGCAACGCTAATTTCTTCGATAGCATCCAAAGAAATAGGCTGTGCATCACCACCAGGCAAGTTGTTTGAGCTCAAGCCGAAACCATTGTTCAAAGCAGCACCGTCCACGGTAATATAGTTATAACGACCGTCACGTCCAGCAAATGAGCTGCTACCTCCAGCATACGGAGACAGTTTAGTGAAATCGGTAATACTACGTGAAATGTTTGGCAATGTTGTCATCTGACGTTCTGTAACGTTAGTAGACGCACCTGTTTTTGCTACAGACTGTTCAGCAGTAACAACAACTTCGCCCAACAGCTCAGAAGACTCTTTCAGTGTAATGTTCATGTGGTAGTTTTCACCCAACTGCAAAGAGATTCCGGTGTAAGCCAATGTCTGATAGCCTACATACGAAACTTCAACTTTGTAAGGTCCACCGACACGCATACCCTGCAAGTTAAAACGTCCATCCACATTAGTAATTGCACCATAACGGGTACCAGAAGGTTCGTGAATGGCCAACACGGTAGCACCAATGATGCTTTCCTTGTTTTCATCCGTCACCTTACCACTCATACTAGATGTAGTGACCTGTGCGGTAACTACGGTAGTTAGCATTGTTAATACCACTACCAAAAAAAACTTCATACGTTTAATCATAATGATTGTTTTAATTAGATTAATACCAAATTAATAC
>DYCT01000037.1:3979-11063 GCA_019417975.1 Bacteroides sp. | reverse complement strand
AACTTCATCGTCTATACAAACGATTAGCCCGTCGGCGAACTTCTCATAATAGGAATTGTCCTCACCACGGTAAATGATAGATTCCTTCTTGTCCTTTTTTATTTTCCATTCCTTTATGAGTCGCGCCTTTTCTGCCCTGATCTTTTCAAGCAGGACAGATGCAGGCTCGTCGTTAGGGTCTTGGGGAACAAGTTTACCCTGTATAGCCCACTGCAATATGCTGTTTTTAAGTTGCTTTCCTGTCATAGTGATGCAATTTAGAAGTTGTCATCCTGAGATTTTGCTTTCAGATAGAACTGGTAGAGCTTCTTTCCAATCTTATCTTTCTTGAATGTGCGCTCATGGTTCATTGGTGTCATATCCAAACGAACTTTAGCAATGCCACTCTTTATACTCTCAAATTGTTCAGGGGTCACTTTGAATTGTGCCGTTGAGCTGATTTCAGTTACAGGTATCACGATGTTTCCAGACACAATACCAGCAGACTGACTGCCATTGCCAATAACCACACCTGAAAGGGTGATAACTTCGTCATTGAACGTGCGCATTTTCATTGTCGGCTCACTTAAAAAAGTCATCCTGTCAGAGCGTACAGTTGCGATGATGTAGTATGCCGTATCTTGTTTTGCCACACTATATTTCATGTTGCACCCTTCGGCTGCAAGTGCCTTGTAGGTGTAACCAACCGTCTGGGCTGTCAGATTTGATGAAACCAGACAAAGAACAAATACCAGTATATATATGAACAAAGCTTTTCTCATTTCTCTATGGTGATGCCTAAAATCTTTTGAATCTCTGATAAAGTCTTATCAATCTCGTGGTCGAGAGCAGCACGTTTCTTGTAATAGTCGGCCAACAATTCAGCAGGAGGGAGTATTTCTTCCTCGTCTTTCGGAAACTTACACTGGTCGAAGTTGCAATCCATGTCAAGAAGCTGTTGTGCAGTAAAGCAGCGTGATTTCTCATCGTTGTTCTCTGCATCCACAATCTCCTGCCGATTAGTCCACCAGTCAATGATTGGCTGACAGTGTTCGGCTCGCATGGGCTTTGTCTTAGAGAAATGCTTGTAGCCTTCTGGCATGTCAAGGCGATAGAACCATGTCTCTTTCGTACTGAATCCTTCTTCTGCACCATCTGCCTTTTCATTGTTGAAGAAAAGGACGTTAGTAGCGATGCTTGTATATGGTGAGAAAATGCTGCCAGGCAGTCGGATAATGGTGTGAAGGTTGAACTCACGAAGCAGCTTCTCCTTGATAGCCAGTTTTGCATTGTCTGTACCAAACAGGAAACCGTCAGGCAGAATGACCGCTGCACGACCTTTTTCAGCAAGACGATACATAATAAGCACCATAAAGAGGTCGGCAGTCTCGCTTGAACTCAAATCCGATGGGAAGTGTTGCTTGATGTCGTTTTTCTCACTGCCTCCGTATGGCGGATTCATCAAGACCACATCAAACTTGTCTTCATCCGTGTAATTAAGTACATCCTTTGTCAGGGAGTTGTCGTGCATCACCTTTGGAGAATCAATGTCATGCAGGAGCATATTGGTGACGCACAGCATGTACGGGAATTGCTTTTTCTCAATGCCATAGATTGACTTTGCATATTCCTCTTTGTCTTCTGCTGTCTGCACCTTCTTGTCAAGGGCTTTTAGCCAGCTTGTTATGAAGCCGCCAGTACCACAAGCAAAGTCTGCCATCTTCTCACCAACCTTCGGATTGATGATTTCTGCCATGAAATCCGTCAAGGCTCGTGGTGTATAGAACTCACCAGCCGAACCTGCCGATTGCATTTCCTTCAATATAGATTCGTATATCTCACCAAAGGCATGGCTTTCCTCATAGTCGCCAAGGTCGAGTTGGTCAATGACATTGATAACCTGACGGAGCAACACGCCATCCTTCATATACTGGTTTGCATCCTCAAAAGTAGTACGAACAATGGCACTACGCATTGGTGTTGAAGGATTAACCTCTAATCCTTTTAACGTTGGGAATAGCGTATTATTAACGAAATCCAATAAGGCATCGGCAGTTATCGCTTCACCATCCCCATTGTCTTTCGCCCAGTTGCGCCATCGGCAATTCTCTGGAATGAAGGACTTGTAATCATCTTCATTAAACTCCCAGTCGTTTTCTTTCTCGTCATATACTTTCAAAAACAACATCCACGCAATTTGCTCGATACGCTGGGCATCGCCATTGATACCCGCATCGTTGCGCATGATGTTTCTAATGCTCTTTACAAAATTGTTAAGTGCCATATCTGGTTATGCTATACTGCTATAAATTAAACTTTCAAGTTCCTTCACTGCTGAAAAATACTGCTGATTGCCGCCAAAGAATTTAGCGATATTGGCAGGTGAACCCATTTGGCGGAACGGATCAAGACGTAGAACCGTTCTGTTTTCTAACTGGGTTATACCATCATTGGCATACTTATCGAGCAATGCTTCAAGTACTTTACGTGCTTCTGCACCGTACTTATTGAAGATGTCGCGCTTCTTTACATTCTCAGCACGTTCACGTCGAGTCAACGGCTTCTTGCCATAAGCGATATGACAGATGAAATCGAAATCATCAACATCATCCATGCCTCTGTCATGTTTCAACGCTTGCAGGTCAATTCCACTCTCACAGAGCAAGTCTGTAATCTCAGCCTTCTTATCAGCCTCATTCCATCTGCGAATAAAGTCATCAAGATTGGCATAAGTATCGTTGATGTTCTTGCGGGTATAGTCCGTTATGCTCTCTGTACGAAGAAGTTTGCCGTTGGCATCATATACCGACACAACTTTGTTGATAACTTCAACTGTGCAGCCATCTTTATCAACAATTGGCTTAGGTGGACGTTCCGGCTCAGGTTCACTCACTCCCATTGGCTCTTCCTCAATCTCTGGATAAGGCTTTGGTGTGCCCTTTACATAATTGTCGTTAACTTCAATTGGACCATCCCAGTCTGGGTCGGCAAACAGACGTGTCACATTACGAAAATCCATGATTGTGAAATGGGTCTTACCTTCTTTTTCACGGATTCTGGTTCCACGGCCCACAATTTGCTTAAACTCTGTCATAGAACCTATGCGCTGGTCAAGTACAATGAGTTTAACCATTTTGCAGTCCACTCCCGTAGAGAGCAACTTACTTGTAGTGGCGATGACGGGGTACTTTGAAGCGACGGAAATAAAGTAGTCAAGTTTTGACTGCCCGTATGGGTCACTTCCAGTAATGCGCACTACATAATCAGGATTTTTCTTGCACATGTCGGAATTTTCATTGACAAGTGCAGTGCGCATACGGTCTGCATGGTCTTCGTCGGCACAGAAAACGATGGTCTTTGACATCCTATCTGTGCTCTTCAAATATTGGGTTATCTCATGTGCCACCTCTCTAATTCTGTCTTCAATGATAATGTTGTAATCATAGTCGTAGTTGTTATAGATACGGTCTTCAATGAGATTGCCGTTTATGTCTCTCTGTCCTTTAACAGGCCGCCATTCATCACCAATATTAGTTGTAATGTTTACAACCTTAAAAGGCGCAAGGAAACCATCTTCAATACCTTCCTTCAAGCTATATGTGTAAATCGGCTCACCAAAATAACTGATGCTGGACTGGTACTTTGTTTCCTTTGGCGTGGCAGTCATACCCAGTTGAATTGCACCATCAAAGTATTCCAGAATTTCACGCCAGTTGCTATCATCTTTGGCACTTCCACGATGGCACTCGTCAACGATAACCATATCAAAGAACCCCGGCTTAAACAGTTCCTTATAGTTCTGTTTCCCTTCTTTCCCAATCAACTGTTGGTAAAGTGAGAAATAGACTTCGTATGCCAAATGCCCACCATTTGTTTCAATATCTTTCTGATAATCCACTTTGTGTATAGTGCTTGATAAAGGCTTAAAGTCTTGTTGGATAGATTGGTCAACCAGAAGATTTCGGTCTGCCAGATACAAGACTTTCTTCACTAAACCAGCTTTAAGAAGACGATAGACTATTTGGAATGCCGTATATGTCTTACCCGTTCCAGTTGCCATAACGAGCAGCAGACGATTTTTCCCTTGTGCTACTGCATTGACAGTGCGGTTAACTGCATTGCGTTGGTAGTATCGAGGAGGGAAAATGTCTTGTCCAGTACAGTAGGGCTGATTGATGATTTTCTTTTCTTCGTCAGAGAAGCCTTTACCGCCATTGCTCTCAGCGAGGAAGCGAGCATATAATTCTTCTTTCGTTGGAAAGGCATCCATTGAGAATGAGCGTTCCTTTCCTGTTAGGAAGTCATATTCTTGATAACCCTGACCGTTGGAGCTGAACGCAAAAGGAATATCCATCATTTGAGCATATTCCTTTGCTTGTTGCATTCCAAAAGAGACTGTATGATTTGCGTCCTTGGCTTCAACAATGGCAATGGGGGTGGCACGGTTGTAATAAAGCATATAGTCAGCAAACTTAGCTTTACCACGAGCCACTAAATTTCCTCTAAGGTTAATCTTACCATCTGTTAGTTTAACCTTAGTCTCCATAGTTATGTCTTCTACCGACCATCCCTTTTGTAGTATGGATGGAGTGATGTACCGTAGTTTTATGTCTTCTTCAGACAGTGCCAGTATATTATCCATATGCAACTTCCGATAAGAGTATATTATGGGAATATGGCACAAAGGTACTCAAATTCCCTCAAAAAAGTGAAGGTTTACTTATTAAATAAGGTGAAGATAGCGTTTTTGCCCCCTTTTTTGCGTCAAAATACCACCTTGACCTTATCTTTTCCTTACCTTTTTGGCTTATTTGTGCTATAACTATTTGTCTGGCGACACATGAACATTGGAACTATTGGTTAATGTATTCAGCAACACTCCTTTTTCACACGTTGAATAGTGCTGATGCCTTTTTCTGACGACTTTCCCACGTCCCTGATGGCATAGTCTTTCTTCAAAAGGGAAATGGCTTCCCTGTATTCTTCTTTCTTTTGGTCGGCTGATTTCTTTGAGCCGGGCTTGCGTCCCAGCTTGTCACATTAAGTGATATACTGCTTACTGCCTGACTGTAGGCGGTAGGTGATGCTATCTCTCTCCAGTTGTGTACAAGTGGAGAGCGTTGCCAACATAACAAGAACAAATATGGATGGCTTAAATAATATGAATAATACAAGTAATATGAGTAATACGCTCTTAAATCTACCTAAAACGCAAATAAAGAAGCAGAAAACCATAAAAATATGTGGTTATTTCAGAGAAAACCAGTACCTTTGCATCATAAACAACGATAAATAGGCATAATGGCACAGGACATCAATCGGCTAAAGGTGGATTTAGCCGAACAAAAGAGAACAAATAAGTGGCTGGCTGAGCAGTTAGGAAAAGATCCTGCTTCGGTGAGCAAATGGTGTACCAATGCATCACAACCCAGCTTGGAGACTTTGGTGGAAATCGCCAGAAGCCTCAATGTTGATGTGAAGGATTTGCTTTGGTCAACGAAAGAACGATAAATAGACAACAGGAAATATGAGACTACCAATCAACATAGAAGAACTTCTGAGCGGACGAGCAGTAGAAGGTGACCGTATAGAATACAAGACAGGTTGGAACCCTGATGCTATATACCGTACTATCTGTGCTTTCGCCAATGACTTTGACGAAACAGGTGGCGGCTATATCGTGGTGGGAGTAAAAGAAGAGAACGGCCATGCCATAAGGCCCGTTACAGGCATTGACCCTAACCAGATAGAACCTATCGAGAAAGATATGGTCGGGTTCAATAACCTGATACGCCCATACTATCAGCCCCGATTGTATATAGAGGTAGCTGACGGAAAGACGATTCTTGTAATCAAGGTCTCTCCAGGTGAGCGCAGACCATACAAGGTGCCTGACCAGATAACTGCTAAGCAGAAGACGTATAACTACTACATCCGCTACAATAGTAGCAGTATCATTCCAAAAGACGAATACGAGCGTGAATTGATAAACCTTGCAAATCGTATGCCCTTTGATGACCGTGGAAACGATGACATCAAGCTGACGGATTTATCGCCATTGCTTTTGCATGATTATCTTGTAAAGGTCAAGAGTAGTCTTGCAGACATTTCGTTGACAGACCACATGGAGGATGTGCTGGAGCAGATGGACTTATTAGAGGCTGTGCCAGAAGGATGGCGTATCAAGAATGTAGCAGCAATGATGTTCTCAGAACGCCCAGACCGCTTCTTCCGTCAAGCGCAGATAGATATAGTTCTTTTCCCTGAAGGTAGAGAAAAGAATCCCAATAACTTGATAGAGGTGGAACCCATCAGGGGCAGTGTACCGCAGATGATAGAGAAAACGTTAAGCTATCTGAACATCAACATCATCAAGAAACAGATTATCAAGCCCAAGGACAGGGCACAATCCATAACATTCTTCAACTATCCCTATCAGGCTCTGGAAGAAGCTGTTGTCAATAGTTTGTATCATAGAGACTGGACGATTCGGGAACCAGTTGAGATAACTGTGGAACCTGAACGTATTTCGATTCTGAGTTTTTCTGGCCCAAACCATACAATTCCGATGGAGGCAGTCCAAAAAGGTATATCGCTACGTTCACGTCGTTATCGCAACCGCAGATTGGGAGAGTTCCTGAAAGAATTAGACCTCACAGAAGGCCGAGCTACTGGCATCCCTACTATTCAGGACGAACTACAGGGTAATGGATCTCCAGCTGCAAAGATTGAAACGGATGAAGAGAGAACCTATTTTCTTATTGACATTCCTTGCCATCCTTACTTTACCAGTAAGGAAACAACGATGGATTTAGGCGTAACTAATGATGGCAAAGTTACCAAAGATGGCGTAAAAGATGGCGTAAAAGATGGCGTAAAAGAACTAACTGAAGTTCAAGAGGTTATCGTAAAAGAAATGTTATTTGACCCATATATCACAACGAGCGAACTGGCGCAAAAAACTGGTATTAAGTTCAGGACTTTGCAACGGTATGTCTCTCAGCTACAAGCTGCTGGAATCATAATACGTGAAGGTGGTCGTAAGGAAGGCAAATGGGTAATCCTTAACAAGAAGGAATAATATGGCAAATGGTTTCTATATAGG
>DYCT01000037.1:0-3969 GCA_019417975.1 Bacteroides sp. | reverse complement strand
GAGATATGGTAAAGTTTTTCAAAATAATAGAAAAGATAGTATATGGAATTGCAGCACTGGCAATAGTTGCAGCCCTGGCTATGATGATTATTGGTGCTTTTGTCAATCTTGATAAGGTTGAGAAAGAATTGCTGTCGTACATGCCTTATTTCTATATTTGTGCCACAATTGTACTTCTTTATAAAATTGTAGTTCTCGTCTTTACTAGCTTCTATCAAATTAAGATAGAGAAACGAAAGGATTATCTTGATGTGATTCTCGCTCTACAAAGAGCAGAAGAGGCTTCTACTAAGCAAGAGGATATGCTGGAACAAGAATTAACTCCTTTCATAGAAAATGTGAAGCGTTTGCCAGAAGGCAACACAGATGCAGTCATTAGAGAGATTCAAGACCGTCTTCCAGAAGTTGTTCAAAAGTTGGTGGATCAACGAGTGGCAGAAATTAAGCAGAATATTGCCAAGGAAAACGAAGAACGTATTCAAGAAATCAATGTCCTGTCTGCAAATGTTTCTGATGTGCTGGAAAGACGGGAGCATCTGCTCAACCTTGAAGCTGAAATCAAGCGATGTCAGGAAGAAGAGCAAAAGAGGCGACTGGCTAAAACAGAAGAATATACCATGCTGGTATTCTCCTTGGCTGGCACTTCTGTAGAAAATGTAGAGAAAGTATGTGACAGTGTGAAACTATTTATTGAGACAGGACAGGTGGTAGCCAATAAGGATTTATACATCCCATTGAACAAGAAACTGCGCAATGCCGAGTTGAAGCAGTTCGTCACCAATATAATAAAGTATAACGGGAAAGACAACCTTGATGGTGACTCTTTCCTCCAAACAGCATTCTGCGAATGGTTCAGTGGAAAGAAGGAGAATATTGCCAAAAACTACTCCGTGCTGCCCAAGGATTCATTGGTGTCAAAGGAGGGCGTGGAAGCTGATTTAGTGGTTCTGAAGAATATAGTTACAAAGAATGATTGAAAGAACTAACGGTTCCCCATTATTACTAAAAGAGAACATAGGCAACTATAATGATTATTTCATATACACATCCTTACGAGTTGACACAAACTCCAATGTTTGCTGATACAGAGAAAGATTTTGAAAAAATACCAGTAAAATCATCTGGCTATATTGAGTCAAATAAATTTTTGGTTTCATTGTGGAACCAAGTGAATACACATATTTGCCCCAAACATTGTGTAGATAGAGCTCCTTGGGCTTATTTTCCAGGGAAGTACGTTGGGAAAAAAACTTCGGTCTCAGTTTTGGGGTTTTGTCAGACGAGCATAGGTGAATTATACTTCGCTTTGGAGTACCATAAGAAAGGAGATATTGACTCTTTGTTAGTAATGCGTCCTACATCAAAACTCAAACATGAAGAAATAAAGAGATTAACACTTTTAATCAATGATGCTAGAGCCTGTATTGATAAAACTAAGCTTTTTTTATGTAAAGCTAATGTATTTGCGAAATTAAAAAGAATTCGTTTCGCAGAGTATCATGCAAGCAATTTTAGTATCATTCCCCGTGATGGCGGTTTTGATTTCTTCTTTTATGTGGATGCTATAGATAAATTTGAAGCAGAGCAGCAAGCACTTGAAAGATTGTATGAATTATGTGCATTTCTTACTGTTGAAACAAATATCTACTGTTCGTTTGAAGAGTTCTCTGTGAGAGAAAATGAACTATTACCAGAAAGTAAATCATCAAGCCCATTTATAGATGACTATGTAGATTATTATCCAGCGATAGATAACTGGAAAATTTGCATTTCAAGCTATGCATATAATTTTATAGGTAAGAGATTATTGTCAATAGGACGTTTCGAAAAGAGAAGCGAGATTGAAAAATTTTTTATCTCTTCATGCAAGCATGTTCAAATTGGTATTGAAACCGAATTAAGAATGGGAGATGTAGCTATTGCTGGTATTCCATTTGGAACTATAGGATTAACTAAAAGAGACCAACGGAATAAGGTGGAATATATGACTTCAGCACTGATGTCGTATTTATCAGCAGTAGAATGTGCTACAGCAACAGAGGGGCATCATGAAACATGTAAAGAATGTGGTGCTGTTATTTATAAAATTGCAAATAGAGTCCGCAATTTGTCTGCGGAATTTTTGGGTGACGATCTTGGTAAGGTGTTTCATAAACTATATTCATATAGATCAAAGTTCCTACATACTGGAAGAATGGCGTCAGATGCAAATATTGTAAGAACCATTCCACTACTAAGTGAATTTTCAGAAACAGGGGTCAAAGAGTTTGGTAATGTTGCTATAAAGGTAGATGGCAAAATTCTTTCATTCAACGTAAGTAATATACGTGAGTGGACGACATATATTCTCAGGTGTTATTATCAAAAACGCATTCTTGGAAGAAATTCATTCGCAAATGTTTTCAATGATAGACGTGAATTTTCATTAGCCGATTTCCCATTGAGAATTACTGCTGTCAGTCCAGAAGGAGGCGAACAGATGAAGAAAATGTTCATCAAAACAGATACCCCCCAATATAAGATACGTATGTTTTTTACACGTGTGATGCGAGGATTGAAAAGATTCTGTATTAGACCTAATAAGAGTTAGTATTGGATGTCTTTTTTCTATAAATCCACATTAATCCAATAAAAATACTCTTGGATAAAGAATTTTTTGTACCTTTGCACCAACAAAAGAAAGAAATACAGAGATAAGGACAAAGAAGAATAGGAAGAGCATCGCACGGATGCTTATCGATAGTTATTGAGGGACAACATCCAAGATGCTTATGGTGTTCCAATTTTGTACCAATACTTTCGTAAATCACTGATTATCAGTACATGTTAGATTTGAGGAGGGAATATTGCATTTGTGTCTTATGGATTATCGTTGCCGGATCTATAGCCAAAGGTTATGTTTTATCCGTCATCCGGAAAAAACGGATCTTCGTATCGGAACGGATCGGGACGGATATATGAGCCGGGAAGCGGTCGATGTTGAACTTATTTTAAGCAGTGATTCGCTGAGGGAGGGGCGTTTTTCGCTGTCTGTGACGGACGATGCTGCCGTGTTGCGCGATTCCCTGCAGGACAATATTGTTTCTGAACTGCTGCTGAATTCCGATCTGAAAGGGTATATCGAAGATCCGGGCTTTTATTTCCGGGAGGTAAACCGGGCTACGGACCGTTGTCTGGATCTTTTGCTGCTGACACAAGGATGGACTCGTTTCGATGTCGGTGCTGTCACTGCCGGAGAGTTTGAACAACTCGATTATTATATGGAACGCGGACAGACTATTTCGGGGAGAGTAAAAAACTTCTGGGGAAAAGAGGCAAAAGATGCACAATTGACTTTGCTGTCGACAAATATGCAGTTCGATGTATTGCAGGCGGATAGCACAGGGCATTTTTTGGTGGAAAGAATTTCTTTCCCTGAGAATACCGGTTTCATTGTACAGGCCAGAAATAGTAAAGGGAGAAAAGGGGTAGAAGTGATTATCGATTCGGAAGTATATCTGGCGCCTGAGATTCAAATTCCGTATGAACGTCGGCAAGCGAACGGAGAAGATGAGTTTTATAAGCAATTCGGCCGTGATTTTTATTACGACCATGGCGTGAAAGTATATGTGCTCGACGAAGCTTTGGTCAGGAGGACTCCTCCGAAAAAAAATTATTCTTTCTATGATGCTTCGGCCCGGTATATGCTGGATTCTGCCCGGTTGGCTGCTATGAAACAGAAAGATATGCGTACGGCCCTTATGGAAATTCCCGGTGTTATGGTGATCGGGGAAGAAATCACTTACCGGGGCAAAAAACTATATTTGGTATTGAATGATTTTCCAGAAGAATTCGACCGGATTATGATGATGAATCCGGAACAGTTTTTAAGTATCAGCCTGTTGGATGAAAGAATGTCTTATTTTTATTTTGGGCAGGAAGCCCCGGATGGAGCGTTGATATTTACAGAAAATTTCGATTACCGGCCGG
>DYCT01000036.1 GCA_019417975.1 Bacteroides sp. | reverse complement strand
TGTTGCTCAGGAACTTATAAATAAAGTTAAATTATAGTGTTGCGGAATTAAGGGAAAAAACAATTTAATTTGCGCCTGTCAGATTAAAGGCAAAAGATGCTTTTTTTTTATTAACCTAAATAATAACCTTAAATTTTAAAACAAGATGAAACATTTGTTCATTACCGCCTTGTTGACAACGGCATGTACACTTGGAGTTTCGGCACAGAGTATAAATGTGACCGATACTAAAGGCTTGACTTACAAGTTTGCTGCCGATAGGGTCAAGGACATTACTTTCGTCCAAGTGAGCGCTTCCGAAGTGTTTAATTTCAATTCAGTCGATGCACGCGCCTATTCTTCCGGTGCAGTCGAGGCAACATTCTCCTCCTCCGACAATGACAAAACCGTGACATTGTGGATTGTAGGTCCATCGATGGCTAAGTATCTGCATGACGGTGTGTACAACGTTTCATCAGAACCGGGCGAGATGGTTATCGACAATGCCCCATCGTATTCGTTCGTAGAGGAAGGTTCCGCTAAACAAGCATTAAAATCCGGCACAATGAACGTTGCCATATCCGGCAAGGAATATACCATAACTTTCGACTTTATGCTTGCCGACGATAGCGAACTGAAGGGTCGGTATATAGGAGAAATGCCTGGCTCAGTGGGTAAAGACTTCACGTTGCCTGTATGCGATGCTCCTAATGTGCTGACAACCGATGTAAACAATTATGTAGAAGGAGAGTTTTATGCGAAGATGCACGATGAATCATGGAGCTACGAGATGGTTATCGACTTCTTTGCCGGTGCCAAAGCAGCAAAGTTGCCGGCTGGGACATATACATACTCCGCTGAAAATACAGCCGGAACATTCGGTTCGAGAAGCTGTCTGGACATCTATAGTCCGAGCGAGAGCTACAAATTCGTTGAAGGTAGTACGATAAAGGTGTCGTACGAAGGCGACAATATCATAATGGAGATGGATCTCGTTACAACCGACGGTCGTAAGATAGATATGAAATATGAGGGAAGTATCACATTTCCAGAGGTAGTGCCGGAAAAAGAGGTGGTAGCCATCGGCACAGCTGTAACACCCAAAGTGATTAATAACAACGGACGTGTTGACGGTGAATTCTACACCAAGTTCAACGATGCTTCATGGACCTACGAGATGGCTATCGACTTCTTTGCCAATAGTCAGGAGAAAAAATTGCCGGCGGGAGAATATACCTTCTCAACAGAGAACACTCCGGGTACTTTCGGCAGTAAGAGCTATGTGGATATGTACACCCCGTCATTGGGTAACTGTCGCTTTGCAGAAGGCAGCACTGTCAATGTGTCTTATTCCGGTGAATACATCATAATGGACTTCAATCTTGTTTTAGCCGACAAGGAGATTGTTCTGACAATGAAATACGAGGGATCTATCAATTACGAATTTTAAATCCATGTAAAAATCCATACTTATGAAAAGTTTTATAATAACACTTTTTGCAGTTTTTGCAACTTCCATGACAGCTATGGCACAGCGTGCGAACATGGTTTATACATTGCACGTGAATACTGCTGACGGAAACAGCGTAGCATATGAATTTGAGAAGGAACCCATTGCTACATTCGAAGATGGAATGCTGATTGTCGCAGCAAAGGCAAGCGAAACATTGCAATTTATGCTCGACAATGTGACCAACATCACATTTAGCGGCGAGGCATCAAGCATCGACTGCATTGCGAGCAACGACACTAAACTGACCGTTTTGGTTTCTGCCAACGAAATAACAATAAGAGGCTTGAAAGCAGCAGGCAAGGTGGCTGTATATGATGCAGGCGGACGTCTGTGTGTATCTTCACTTGCTGATGCCGACGGATGTGCAGTAATCAATATCAGCGACTTAGGAAAGGGCGTGTTTATCGTTAACACACCGAATAATTCTATCAAATTCATCAAATAATACAATACTCGCAATATGAAAAGAATTTTAATGACAGTTTGTGCGGTTGTATCAGCAGCAGCGCTGTTCGCACAGAATTATCAAGTGGTTGTAACAACAACCGACGGCGAGCGCAAGGTTTTTGCAACAGACGAAATATCTGATATAAAATTTAAGAACGCCCCGACATATATCAAGGCAAACACCTTCATTGAAGGTACATACAATCCTAACGCCACGAACGCGCTATACAGCTTTACGATTGCTACAGAAGAACCCGACAACGAGGGACAGCCTGCTGCCATCGGTGGAATGCAGTTGGGGCTAAGCATGTATGCACCTCTTAGCGATGAGGCACAGAACGCTATCTTGCCTGAAGGATATTACCGTGTAGGCGGAGGTACTTCTTCGTTTACAATCAGTGCATCGCAGTCGGCACTGTGGGCACGCTTTGATGAGGGCGAAAAAGGAGTAGCAGTAAGCTATGTAGTGGGCGGAACTGTAGACGTTCGTTACGATGGTGATAATTGCGACCTGCGTGCAGAAATCGAAGTACTTGACGGTACACACTTCGATATCTCATATTATGGCAAGATGAAATTCGCTGTAGGAGCATCAGGCTCTGTAGAGTTCGAGGAAAATCAAGATGTGAAGTTTACCGACGGTCAGGGTAGAGTGTGGGCCAACTGGTTCAACCCATTCTGCGACGATGCTGCACTACAGTTCTTCACCGGTAAGTTTACTAACGAAGGTGCACAAACAGAAGGCTATTACCTATATGTACCTTTCTTCATGGATAAAAGTGATGAACATACACCAAGCTGGACACCGGTTGTTCCTGATGGCGTATACAAAGTAGATCCACGCACCATCGTTACCAGTCAGACTTATCTGCCGAATACCGTACAGCAAGGTACTATGTTAGACATGTTTGGCATGACGATTCCAAGCGGTACTTATCTCACATATCTGGCACCGGACGGACGCCTCTCAATGGCTACAATCAAGGATGGTACAATGACGGTATCGGAGAACGGAACGAAATTTGCATTTGATTTCACAGCATCCAACGATATAAAAGTCACTGGAACTTACGAAAAGCAGCCATATATACTGAATTTTATAAGCAACGAAAAGAAACCTGAATATCAAGATGACTTGACAGCCGACTATGAACTGAAGAAATTCCCGGAAAACGTAGTGGTTCTTGACTATAATTTGGGCGACTATATCCTTAAGGGCATAAATTCACACGTGTTGATGTTTACCGATCCGGAAATGAAAAAAGGCGATTACCTGACACTCGAAGTATTCTCTGGCTCGGAAGCAGAGTTGAAAGACGGTGTATATCCGATAGATAACTCGCTTGTTGACATGTCGGGCATTAAAGGAATCGTGAACTTCCAGGGAGGCATGGCATTCTCATGGTACGGTGACCTCGACTCTACCGATGACGAAGGCTATCAGAAGGTTCTTGCACCTATCTCTGGCGGAACACTTACAGTTTCTACTGTCGAAGGTGGTAAACGCAAGTTTGATTTCGACTTACGCGACCTCAAGGGTTACAAGATAACAGGTACGCTCACAAGTAACGTTCATTATGCTTCCGGGTCGGATGCTAACTCAGCTAAGATTGAACGCAACCGCGAACGTGCACTCGGCAACTTCAAACGCAACTGGAGCAAAAAGGAAGCCGATATCCAGCCACGTATGTTGATGAAGCGTAAATAAAAAATACGAACAATACGTTAGGTGTCTATGCATGCCCATAAGCGACGTCTGGTTGCTTATGGGCATTTTCTTTCTATATTTCTGTCCAAAACACTTCGCAGTTCTGAAGTTTACGGATGAAATCAATTTGTCGGAGTGGGACGCGAGCTATTCTTGCCATGAGCGAGCGGATGAAGAGTCCATGCGATACAACAAGAACAGTTTTTCCGGCATAGTGTTCTTTTAAAAAGCGGAGTGCTGTACCGGCTCGTCTGAAAAGCATTTCTTTGGTCTCTGCATCGGCAGGAAGGTGACTGAGGTCTGCTTCGTGGATAGGAGTTCCGGTGAGGCTTCCCCAGTCTATCTCACGAAACAACTCCGATTTTACCCACTCTTTGGGCGATTGTCCATCGAGTAACAGTTCGATGGTTTCCACTACGCGGAGGAGGTCGCTGCTTACGATGGCATCGAACTCGGCTATTCGCAATGAATGTTTCAGTGCGGCTGCTTGCAAGCGGCCTTTCTCGGTTAGGATGCCGGGCAGATGTCCTTGTAGCAGGTGGGTTTGGTTTTCTATCGTCTCACCATGACGAACGATGCAGAGTTTCATCTTGTTTATAGTTTGAGGTTATTGCAGTTGTTGTGTCAAGAAGGTATCTGCCTGGGCAAGCGTTTCCGGCTTTCCGATGTCGATGAGATGGATGGTAGGGCAAATATAGCCACCGATGGGCAGTTGGGTGCAATGCTGTAAGTAGAAATCCATGATAGGAAATCTCCCTTGCCAACGACCGGTCATGGCATGGAGCATCTCGGGCGACATGACGTGGATTCCACTAAAGGCATAGGAGGTATAGACCGACGAATCGGCTATGAAGCCGGTGGGCTTGGTCTCGCCGGTCGTCTGGTTTTGCCAACCGCATAAGCGATTGTCGACATCGAAAAGCAGGCTGCGCGATGACTTTCGGGGACTTACTACAAGGGTTGCTATGTTTGGGCTTTGACAATGGTAGCGGTACACTTCTTGCAGATTGGTATCCGACAGGATGTCAACATTGTGGATGAGAAAGGGCTCGCTTCCTTCCAGAAAATGCGAAGCATGGAGGATGCCCCCTCCGGTATCCAACAGTCCGGCACGCTCATCGCTGATATGGATGGTCAGGCCAAAGTTTTGGTTGGCTTGCAGAAAATCGATAATCTGCTGGCCGAAGTGATGGATGTTGATAACGATTTCGGTGAATCCTGCCGATTTAAGTTTCAACAATACATGTTCCAACATAGGTTTCCCTGCTACGGGTACCAAGGCTTTAGGCATATGGTCGGTGAGTGGCTTTAGTCGCGTACCCAGTCCGGCGGCAAATAGCATAGCTTTCATGACAATAGGGGATTAAAGGGCTTCGAATGTTTCATGTATGTTTTGTTCGCGGTGAACCAGCTCTACGCGGATGCCGTATTTCCGGTGCAGGTGTTCGGCAGTGTGCTGGGCGGCATAGACCGAACGGTGTTGTCCGCCGGTACAACCGAAGCTGACCATCAGGTTGGTAAAACCTCGTTTCAAATATCTATCAACCGAGGCATCGACCAGGGCATATACCGATTGCAGAAACGTAGTGATTTCTCCGTCTTGCTCTAAGAAGCGTATCACAGGTTCGTCTCTTCCGGTCAGCTGCTTGTATGCATCGTACCGACCCGGATTGTGGATGGCACGACAGTCGAAGACAAAACCGCCTCCGTTGCCCGATTCGTCCTGCGGAATTCCTACCTTGTACGAAAAACTGAAGATGTGTACAGTCAGTTTCCGACGATTGAAGATTGCGGCAAACCGAGGAGAAGCGCATAGCTCTTGTAAAATCCGGTTGAGGTAAGGATATTCGGTAAAAGGCTCTTCCAGCAAATGCGACAGGTTGAGTAGAGCATATGGGATGCTTTCCAAAAAATGCTCTTTGCGTTCGAAATAGCCTCTGAACCCATAAGCACCCAGTACTTGCAAGGTGCGGAAGAGAACGAAATGGCGTAGTGTATGCATGAAGTCTTTTTTCTCAATCGTGCGATAGGGACGGAGGGCTTCTAAGTAAGCATCAATCAGGTCGTGGCGGAGTGAGTCGGACAGATTGGCTTTGGCCTGCCAGAGGAATGATGTGACATCGTAGTAGAGAGGCCCTTTTCGTCCTCCCTGAAAATCGATAAGCCAGGGATGGTTGTCGCGAATCAGAATGTTGCGGCTTTGGAAATCGCGATACATAAAGCAATCGACCGGTACTTGCAGCAGGGTGTCGGCCATTCTTTCGAAATCGTCTTCCAACAGGGTTTCCTGTATCTCTGTGGCGGTAGCTTTCAGAAAACAGTACTTGAAATAGTTCAAATCCCATAGGATGGAACGGCGGTCGAATGTGCCGGTTGGGAAGCAAACGCTATAGTCGAGTCCTTCATCGCCTTCGAACTGGATAGTGGGAAGGAGGGTAATGGCTTGTTTCAGCAGTCGGACTTCGTCGGTGCTGAACTGACCGCTTTCGCGTCCGTGTGCGATGGCATTGAACAGCGACAGGTCGCCCAAGTCTTCTTGTAAATAGCAAAGTTTATCGTCCGAGGTGGCATAAACTTCGGGAACAGGGAGTCCTTTGCTTTTGAAATGCTGAGAAAGGTATAGGAAGGCATTGTTCTCTTCGACAGAGGTGCCGTAGACACCTACGAGGGTACATGTTCCTGTTAGCCGGAAATATTGACGGTTGGAACCGGCTTGCGTCAACGGAAGTACCTGTTCGGGGGCAGTTCCTACAAATTCGGTATATAGTTTTTTCAGTTGTTCTTCTTTCATGATTTCATTAATTGGAGGTGCTTGATGTATGGTTTATAAGCTCTGCGTAATCTTTATATAAGAGGTATTTGGCCCGCATCTTGCGGTAAGCAGTCAGGTCTGTTTGCCAACTCTTGCGGATGTAGGCTTCGCTCTTTCCACTAAGCATGTCTTTTCTTACTTGGTCGGTACCCATTAGCAAGTCGAACCATTGTGGACGGCTGAAGAAATTCTGTTGGGGCAATTCTTTTTTCAGCAAGTGGTAATAGCGGAATACATAGTGAAGTGAAAAACCTTGGGGCGCTTTCACCCGGCGTAAGTCTTCGCCTTGACACTGCTTGCCTTGATGGAGAGGATGTTTGTCGTATCCGGGTAAGGATACCGGGGTGAATTGGTAGGGCTGCTGAGGCAGGTTGGGGATTCCCACTACCTGAAAGGGTTGGTAGGTGCCTCTGCCCACACTGACGGGTGTGGCTTCGAAAGGACATAGCGATGGATAGAGAGCGATGCTTTGGTCGTTGGGCAAGTTGGGCGATGGCTTGATGGGGAGGGAGTAAGGTTGGCCGTGTTGCCATCCGATGACAGGAATCACCGTTAGCCGGCATTTCCTTTTTTCTTTCAGCCATCCTTCGCCATTAATCATACCAGCCAGCTCGCCTATGGTACATCCGTGCAGCAAAGGGACAGGGAGCATCCCCACGAAACTCTTGAAGCGCGGTTGTAGCATCGGACCATCTACATAGTCGCAAGGGTTAGGACGGTCCAGTACAAGTAGTTCTTTCCCATTCTCGGCACAGGCTTCCATCACGTAAAATAAGGTACTGATGTAAGTGTAGAAACGCGCACCCACATCCTGAATGTCGAATATCACGATGTCGAGGTCATGCAACTGGGCAGATGTCGGCTTCTTGTTTTTTCCATAAAGTGAAGTGATGGGGACACCGGTTCGGCCGTCGATGGCGTGGTTTACGGTCTCTCCGGCATCTGCATTACCCCGAAAACCATGTTCGGGAGCAAACAGGCGTACTACTTGTATACCTTTATCATATAGGCTGTCGAACAAATGAGTTTGTCCGACTACGGAAGTTTGGTTGATGACCATGCCTACTTTTTGTCCTTTTAGCATGCCAATCCAACTGTCCATTTGGTCGGCACCGGTGCGCAGACCATCAGAGGTGGGTTGTGCACAAGCATTGGTCAGCAAGACTGTCCAAAGAAAAACGGTTAGCAAGAGGGGATGGATGCGCATGGTTGTAGAGTTATAATTTTAGCAATTCGCGGTAAAGGCGTTGGACAGGCAACCCCATCACATTGAAATATGAGCCTTTGATGCTTTCCACTCCGATGTAGCCAATCCGCTCCTGAATGCCATAGGCACCCGCTTTGTCCATCGGACGATAGTGCGTGACATAATGGTCGATTTCTTCTTCCGTGAGTGAAGCGAAAGTAACCTCCGAGGTAGTGGCGAACGCCTGTTGCTTTTCTGAGGTGGTGAGGCAGACACCGGTTATCACTTGATGGGTTTTGCCCGACAGTTTACGAAGCATCTCACGAGCTTCTTCTTCGAATGCCGGTTTTCCCAAAACTTCATGGTCAATCCATACGATGGTGTCGGCTGTAATAATCAATTCATCGACATGCATCTGGGGCTGATAGGCTGCTGCTTTTTCGCGTGCAATATAAATAGGTATTTTTTCACCGGTCAGTGTGTCTGGATAAGATTCATCGATGTTGGGAAGTAGTTTTACCTCGTAATCGATTCCAAGGCCGGAGAGTAATTCTTTACGACGGGGAGAACCCGAAGCTAAAATAATGTGATATTTATGTAGATTGTCCAACATGATACAATGTTTTTAAGTGAATGAAAAGTTACCAGCCGAAAGCATCGCTGTGCGACATCCATTTGTCTTGAGCTTTCAGAACCTGCTCCAATACATCGCGACAACAGCCACACCCTCCTGCCCGATGAGAAATATAGCGAGACGTCTGTTTAATTTCAGGAGCGGCATCGACCGGACAGCAGGGGAGTCCGCATTGTTGCATAATTTCATAGTCGGGGATATCATCGCCCATGTAAAGGATTTCTTCATCTTTCAAGTCGTATTTGGCTTTCAACTCCTCGTAGATTTTCAGCTTGACAGAAGCTCCCATATAGATATCCTGTACACCTAAATCCGTATAGCGGCGACGGATAGAGTCGCCATGTCCTCCGGTGATGATGGCCAGTTGCAGTCCGCATTTGGAAGCAAGCTGGAGGGCATATCCATCTTTGATGTTGACTGTTCGTGTGGGGTATCCGTCTTCTCCGGTGGGGATTGTTTCGCAACTTAGTACCCCATCTACATCGAATATAGCGGCACGTATTTTTGTTAAATCGTAATTAATCGAACTCATTGTAATGTGTTTCTTTAAGGGTTTGAATGGTGGTTGTGGATGCTTTCGCTCAGCTCTCGATAGATGTGCTGCAAATCCGGATAGTCGGCAAGGAGAGCTATCTGCTGGTCAATGACATTGGTGTCGTAGCGAACAGCCGGTCCGGTCTGAGCTTTTTCGGGCGACAACTGGTGAATCTTGGCAGCTGTTTCATCGATAAGAGGAAGCATCACCTCGAAAGGGATGTGGTGTGCTTGCAACAATTGGGCAGTAAGTGTGTAAAGATGATTGGTGAAATTGCAAGCAAAGACCGCTCCTAAATGCAGGTAACGGCGCTGCTCGCTGCTTAGCTCATAGACTGCCGTCGATAGGCTTTGGGCTATTTTGCGCAGGAAACTTAGGGTATCGGAATCGGAAGCTTCCAGGAAAATAGGTAGATGCTTGAAGTCGGATTCACGCTCTTTGCTGAATGTCTGCATTGGGTAGAAAACACCGTATTTCGATAGGTGTCCTTTCCAAATGTCGATGGATATGCTGCCGGCTGTATGTACAAAGATAGCATCCGGACAGATTACCGCCAGCCGAGAAGCCCACTCGATGAGTATCTTGTCTTTGAGCGCAACAATATAGAGGGAAGCATCGCGACGGATGGCGTCAAGTGAGGTCGTCCAGGAAGTACCGAGTAGAGTAGCCAATTGTTTGGCAGATGCTTCGGTACGACTATATACCTGTGCGATAGGGTACTCTTTTTGCTTCAATGCTTTCCCTAAATTTGTAGCCAGATTGCCGGCTCCTATTAGTACGATGGTTGGTTTAGGCTGGTTCATTAGTCTCGCTCCGGTCGTTGTATTGGTTGATATGAACCTTTTCCCACTGCAAATGTTCTTCGTCGAAAGGCTTTCGTTCCATGCCTTTATGACCAATGGCGATGATGGAAACCACTTGCAATTGGAAAGGGATATTCAGCAATTCTTGTACATATTCGTTCGAAGTCGTATCGTCTGATGCTTGTCGCTCGCGTATCTGTACCCAGCAACTGCCCAACCCCAAATCTTCTGCCTGTAGCTGGATGAGGATGGAAGCAATCGAAGCATCTTCTATCCATACATCGCTCGTCATAGGGTCTGCCAAGACCACAATAGCCAAAGCAGCATCCTTTAGAAAAGTAGAACCTTGCTCTTTGCAAAGTGAAAGCTTGCTGAGGGTGTCTTTATCATCGACGGCAATGAATTGCCAGCAATTGCTTCGCTTGGAAGATGGGGCCATCAAGGCGGTTTTCAAGAGAGTAACTACTTCTTCTTGCGTCAACTCCTGGTCTGTGAATTTGCGCATGCTGCGTCGGGTCTTAATTAAATCACTGAACTTTTCCACGTTGTGTATATTCTAAAGATTAAGTAATGAATAATATAAATTCGGCTTGTAGTCTGCGGACAAAAGGATTCTTTTTGTTCGTCTTTTCTGTCCTCGACTTTGCGTTTTGCAACAAAGGTACAATTTTCGGTGGAATTGGGAATGATTTGCTGTATAAATTCATAAGGCTTTGGACCAGATGAATCCCATCTTCATCCGGTTGTTTAGAAAGGAGATAGAGTGTTCATTAGCATAGATTAAGCGAGTTTTTATTGTTTATTCGATAGAAAAATCTACATTTGCAAGTATATGGCATTGCAGATGATTACATATTATGAGAGTGGACAAATACCTCCTTTGCCGGAAGGTAATGTGTTTCATTCGAAAAATCTGTTCCTTTTGTATGAAGCTACAGAAGGGTATGTGCCGTTTTTTATCGTAGCTTTGTTGGAACATAAGCCGGTAGCCGGACTGTTGGCTGTAGTGCATAAGCCACGATGCCGATTTTTATTTCCGTTTGTCAGTCGTTGTATCATTTATGGTTCGGGCGAATATTGGGATGACACAATCGACCGTGAAGCTGTCTTTGGTGAAATGTTAGAGCATCTTACACGCGAAGGACTCCGGCAAGGAGCTTTTGTGATAGAATTCCGTAATTTGTTCAATGCCTTGTTTGGCTATAAATATTTTCGGCGAAACCATTATTTCCCGATCGACTGGATGCGTGTACGCAATTCCTTGCATAGTCTGACTCAACCGATGGAACGCTTTAGCCTTTCACGTAGAAAACAGATACGGAAAGGACTGAATAATGGAGCAGAACTGTCGGTGGCGACAACTCAAGAAGAGATTGATGCATTTGCCCGTTTGTTTGCCAAGAATCGTTCGCGACGTGTGCGTTGGTATTTCCCCGATTTTAATTTCTTCGATGATAAAGTGCGAGAAGAGTTGCTCAATGTAGCAAAGATATTTTTGGTGAAGTATAAGAATAAGATAATAGGTGGATCGGTGTGTCTGGTCTCTCAGTCGGAAGT
>DYCT01000035.1 GCA_019417975.1 Bacteroides sp. | reverse complement strand
GAATTGATACTCATAGCTAACAAAACGATTATAGTACAAACATTCCTGGAATGTCTTGAATGTTCTTGTATATATTTCATCCAACAAATAAATAGAAGACTCACCTTTCTTATATCTATTTTGAACTTGATTCTTAGTGAGAGAAAAGCCCATCTGAATACAATGACTGTCTTTATCTGGATTGAAGTTGTACAAACTTTCAGAGAAAGCATGATACAATTTGCTATCCTCAGGTATTAAGTCCTTTTTTAGCAAGTAAGAAGACGCACGACTGTTTTCATCCGCAAGTTCATCACCAAATCTTAACAAAGCTGCTAGTTCACGGATTCTCACATCATGCCCCGAGATAGAGGTCTTGTATGGCAAATTCCCAATCGGATCATTTTTGCCTGAATGCGCTTTAGCTATATCCCCAATAATTTTTCTCTCAATTGTATCAACGTTTAAATTTTCCAGAAGATATCTGCCAGATTTTTCATGACCGTCTCTGCCATTAAAGATATGTCCCGCATCATGAATTTGAATCGCGACCAATAGTATAAAGCATTCATATGGAGTAAGGTATGAACAATCTTTCAGTATGGAAGATACTTTAACCATAACCATTTTTACATGATTAGCACTGTGATCATTTAGATACACAGTATTATCCAGTCTTGTAGTAATCGCTTTAACTTCATTATGGATCTCTGAATTCATAAACTGTTTAAAAGTGCGATATATAGCAACATAGTCTTTTTCCGATGGAAAATCCTGACTGCTTTTTGTTTCAAAATATTCTTCTAAATTCATTTTACATTATTTACGGCATTACATATCCCTTATCTTCAACATTGCTGACAATCTTCAAGAGTCTCTTACATTGGGCAGACGAAGGAAGAACCATTTTAGCTATAAATCTAGTTGCAATAGACTTAATAAAATCAAGGTCTCCGTACGAGAGAACATTTTCTTTTAAAAGTTCGTTATAAACCCTCATCCAATAGTCAGC
The DNA here is from genome assembly GCA_019417975.1 of Bacteroides sp. Lineage (GTDB taxonomy): Bacteria > Bacteroidota > Bacteroidia > Bacteroidales > Bacteroidaceae > DYCT01. The sequence goes on along the minus strand of DYCT01000035.1, from coordinate 10,573 downwards.
ACCCAAATTAAATATCTCAACGCTTGCTTCAATGTTTGAATTGAATTTGTGCGCTCGTTTAGCAGCAGCTTCTGTTGTTTTAATCTCCTTTTGGGAAACAAGGGATTTAATAAATTCGTCAGAGAGTTCAAACGGAACTTTCTTATAGTCATCCCAAACTGCAAGCGTTCTGGATATCGTTCTAACAAGGCCTCCACCAGCTTGTTTTGTCAAAAACTTCTGTGTATCAAAAGCTAAACGAATCAACTCATTTGCAAGAGCCGGATACAGTGTCTGTTTATTCCAAATCGTAACCCAGTCAAGATCGGCATCCTTTGGCAAAATTGATATCAGTTTTGCAATTGTGTATGGCACAATCTGAGCTTTATCTCCTCCTTTAGGATACCATTCGGACTTATTGATCATTACGTCCAATTCATCAAACATAATGACGGAGCAGATTCCTTTCTTAAAGAACACCTCATTAATACTATCCTTTGATTTATCATAAAGTTCTTCAACATAATCCGCAAAACGATTGAAGTTGATGGCAGAGCTTTGACAAACCTGGTGAGGATTCATACGAATAGTATTCAAACATTTCGCCAGCTTTTCCTTCTTGACAACCTGATTTTTCGGACTTTTCTCGCAGAAGGTTTTTCGTTGCGCTTGTGTAAGTTTCATTTGTTCCTGTTCCCATTTTCCACGAGAACGCTCGTAGAACCAACGAGTCTGATATGGTTTACCTGCAACAGGAGGAGCAAGAACCTTTTGCGATAGTTTCTCCATCATTACATGGAATGGGTGATTAGAGAAAAAATCGGCATCCGAAACAGGATTTTGGCAATTAGCGCATTTTGAGATTGTTTTAGTAATATTGTTATAACGTTCAACCTCTTCCTCAGACATATCGTTGTCCACATTCAGCACAGTCAGCTTCATCGGAACAAACAAATTGTCCATGCCTTTTTTGTCCTCTTTGCGAATAATTGCATTAGCTAACGAAGCGGTTGTCTGACCACCATTTATAATTTGTAAATCCTTAAAATGAGTAATTCGAGTGTTATCTGCAGAAAAACCTATTGAACGGGCAACAATAGCAATGCCGTTATTATAGGTAAAGAAATTCTCTGGACTATTAATGATAGTATTTCGGATACCCTTGTTTACCTTACCACGAACACTCAGGAAAGCCCGCACATTGCCTTGCAATAATTTACTCCCATATTTCAAATAGATATCTGCCAAGAACTTTCCTGGAACAATTCCAAGATATGCATCATAGTCGCTACTATCTCCTAAATCTGCTTTTAGATATTGAATCCCCTCGCAATCAAAATCTTTTGTATCAAACTCAACAATCTCACTTGCATCGGACATAAATGTTTGGAACAGCCGTTCCAGCGTCCAGATATTTAACTCTACCGGTCTCTCAAGAAAATCTTCTTGAGAGACACTCTTCACCTGCTTACTAAGAATCGAGTTAGAAATAATATAAAACTTGAAGCGAAGAATCTCTGTGTCCAACAGTCCTTTGCCAATTTTCTTTCGAAATTCTTTTGCTAAAATAATGGCAGGATCAGAATCGTCACAATAGTCACTCATCTTGCCGTTGACAACTTCGTCAAGGAAATTGCACATGTGAGTATACAAATCCACGATGCGGGTATTGGTCAACGTGTTTACGGCATCACGCTCATTGGTAAAATCACTTGCAATCAATATGAGTGCACTGTCAGCTTCGTCGTAAGCATAAGCATCAAAAGCCATGATACGACCACGCTTGCCTCTCATTTCAATAGACATCGGCATCGGATCATTAAATTCCCCGATAGATTCCAGTTCTTCTAATGTTTTTAGAATAAACTGAGTTTCCGGTTCTGTTCCTTCGTGATCGGCATCAAATCTAAGCTGATCAATAAATTGCGCTCTATATTCTTCAATCTCCATAGTGTAACGGATTTAAAGTTTATATTCTTCTAATTCAGAAAGAAAAATCTCGTACTGAATTCTGTTTATTGCATTCGGTATGTTTTTTCTGCATAAGCGAGGGAAATCGTTGCTTACATTGTACATTGAGAATCCCACATTCGTAAATACGAATTTGTCGTATTCTGGAGAGAAATCGAATGCGTACATACTCAGTTTAGACATGAAAGTCTCTCTATTTTGAGCTGTCCCCATTTTTGCCATTAGGTTTTGAACCAGTACATTCAATTTTATACCACTGAATGTTGGACTCATCTTTTCCAAACAATAAATAGCAAGATAGCCCTCGTCATCTCCATCCAGTTGCTCAAGTGATGAAATCTTTACAGAATCTTTGCCTGCACTTATTGCCTTTATCTCATACCAAACACTCTCTGTAGAATAATCCTTATGGGTCTTTTCTGGACCCATCCAGCTATCTAATGCCATATTCACACCATAGTGAGGAATCATATAATCCTGCATAAAAAGCAGTTCGCCTATCAACCCCATTACCTCATTGTCATTCATTCCACCATTATTTGGTCGGAACAATTTTTTCCATGAGAAATATCTTGAACAAAGTGTTTTATAAGCATCTTCATCGTCCTTAATAGCTTCCGTAGAATCGAGCAAATCCTGGCAAAACGTACTAAAATATTCCAGCAGCTCTGAATTACAGAGTGAAAAGCGAAGAATATAATTCTCGCCACTCTTTCCCTGCTGTACTGTAATCACATCCGACTGAGCTATTCTAACTGGAACGTATGTACCTCTAAAATCAAAGGCATAGTTTCCTTTCTCATCCTTTCCTACAAAAAGACTGAGGTCGCGGTTTTCACCAACACGGATAAAAGCTCCGCTTTGGAATCCTTGCGAGAATGTTGTAGATAATTTATTCTTCATCCTCTTCTATTTCGTCTGGTTCATCAAGCATGTTAAGCTGATAATATGTTTTATTAACTTTATATTTCTTGGTTTTACCTGTTTCTTTTAATCCAGGAAAACCAATAGCAAAAGCTATCATTTTATTGCCATTAAGTTTCTCTATGAATTTTAAGGCATCCTTGTTGGCTTCAATATTTTCTGGCTCTACCGGTTCGATGAGCATAATTATCAATACAGGTTTTCTGTGTGGAAGATGCTCAAAATATGCTTTAATAGGAATATGCCGTCCTCCAAACTCAGAACCTTCTCTCGCCCAAACTTCTCTGCATCGTTTTTCTGCCAAATCTATCTCATCTTGACTTAAGCAGAACTTTCCTTCTCGTAAACCAAGAATCCTACGACGACTCGAAATTTGAATTACATGATCATGTTCCTCAATCTGACGTTTCGGACAACGTATCATTTCAAGTCCTGGTATGTCATAAAAGGTCTGCCCATCACCACCTTCGAAAACAATATCCCATTTATCTACTCCTTCTGTTTCTTTGTCGCAAATAAAATCAATTAAGTTTTGCCGGTTAAATTTCATGTTAACTAATGAACATTTTATATTAGACAGGAAGTCTACCACCAATTCTTTGGACACATCAGAAAAATATCTAGATTTATCAATATCTGAGCATACATCCTCATCTTTGTATTTGTCGACATTCGCGAAACCAAATTTATAATCATTTTCAAACAGGTGGGCAGTAAAACATTTTACTTGATTCCAGTTCTCTTCATTATGTTCCGCCTTGACACTAAGGTAAGGGGTATCACAGATATTTCCATAGTAGGATTCCATCATCAACAATTCGTACGCGGTCCGCATCTTATTGTTGGCTGTTATCTGTAATTCGTCGCAATAGTCACGAACTTTAATGCCGAAATCTTTAGGAGTAAGATGTTGCTCAAACATTTTCTTAATATCTGCTTTCAATTCGGTAGTGGCTGTCGCTATTTCTCTATACCAAGTTGCACTTGCTTGACTTGTCCATATTTGGAACAAATCAGCATAACCAGGTCGATAACCAAACCAACGCCCCATCTGCATCAACACATCAAATGTTGCAGTGTTTCGATAGAAATAGCTTACAAGCAAGCCCTCTAATGTGAGACCTCGCGAAAGAGCAAGTCCTCCAATAGCAATTACTCTCAACGAAGGATTAGATTTGTAATCTAATTTGCTTGCGCTACTACCATTAACAACGATAATTTCCATCTTTGGAACATCAGCTTCAATATCGAACACAGCACCTAATAAATTCTTCTTTTTTATAACATCAATAAAACAGATATCAGTAATATTATCAAAATGTTTTTTCCAAAGTCGTTTCAGTTCTTTATACAGTGACAGATGAGCATTCTTTGAGGTATCTTCGTCAAAGTTGTATTTTAGTATTTGAATAAAGTTGTTCTGTATTTCTTCAATATGTTCCTTAATCACCTGTTGCACCCTTATGAAACGAGACATATTAACCAACATACTTCTTGGTTTAGAGGCATGTCCTCTTAAATCTCGAATAACATTTGCCAGATAATAACAATAGATGGACTCCTTCAGCGAATTTGGCAAGACTCCATTCCATTCTTTTTTGTGACGAGAGTAGAATGTCCCAGAATTAAGTTCTTCTATATTTTCGTGTAAATCAGTCCTATATTCATCTGAAGTGTAGTCTGGTTCTTCAACATCAGTTATAAAACGTAAATTGCGATAGTACTCTTTATCCTCATAAAAAATTTTATCGGCACCAATATATGAGGAAGGGGTCGGTAACGTATATATGAAATGCTCTGGAAACAAATCTGCATTCTTCATACTGTCCACCGAATCCGGATCTATAAAAACATTTGCAAATGGAGTAGCAGTAAAACCAATATAATTCGCAGTCTGAAAAAGATTGCAAATCTTACGAATTATAGCGTTTGTCTTAGTTGGATCTGTATTATCTTTTTTTGTATTAACCGATGCATTGTCTGCCTCATCGTCAATAAGAAGCATTGGATGGTTTATACTATTTGTACGAACATCCATATTCTGGTTTTTCAACCAATCATGCAATTTTGTCAGAACTGATACATTTTTTTTAACGACAAAAAGGACCAGAGAATTATGCTCCGATAAAGTCGTTGAAATCAAATTACTCCCTTTAACAAAATCTTTTACACATGTAGTAAAAGAAGTAGCTCTACGTTGCTTGTTGTCTTTACCAACTCCTACCTTCCCCTCGCGAATATGTTTTTCAACCTTACGAATAGTGTACCCAACAACACTTTCATCAATACGTTCTTGTGTTTGCTGACGAAGACTTTCTGTTATACCAGCTAGAAGAATAACAACTTTATATCCTGCATCAGCAGCTTTACAAATCAGACCTGAATATGTAGCGGTTTTACCAGACTGTACATCACCAATTATTAAGCCCCTCTTCAAACGTTTACCTTCAAATTCTTCCTTTGGATTGTATAAACAATTCATTATGTCAGGCAATGTCTTTTCGTGCAAAAGATTAATACTTTTGTCGTCAATTGAAGTGTGTTCTTTTAAATAACGATAATATCTCTCCCAAAAATAGCTGTCATCTACTTTATCATTGAAATACCACTTCTTTTGTTCATAATCATCATAAATAATATTGCCCAATACATGAGTGATTTTCTCTCGGTATTCTATTTCTTCCAACAATTTATTTTTGTCTTCCTCATCACAATCAATACCAGAGAAGGCTATTGCGTCTTCAATCGCAGGCTTAATATTTTCCAAAGATGGAACAAAGCCCGACAGTTCCTTCATAAGTTCCAAACGTGCGGAAATTATGAGTAGAATCTTATTATATGCTTCGTTTGTTAATTTCATCCTTGTAGTTATCTAAAAGTTTTTCCTCAACAACTTTATATTTGCAGAATGGCTCTGATTTCATCAGATCAGAAACAATCTCGACTATAGATTTCTTGTTAAAAGATTTTGCCAAGTTTACCATATAAATCCCAAGTTGGAAAATCTCATCGACACGATTATCTGGTTCATCTTGACTGATTGCATCATTAGACTTGTCAATGTAAATCTGCTGAGTCGGAACGTTTTGCTCAATTTCTTTCAAAAGCATCTCAAGCAGAGTATAGTCTTCTTCTGACATTCTATCCCTCACCATCTGGAACACTTTGCTCTCACGATTGATTTGATAATAAAAAGTCTTTCCTCTGCCTTCCATTCTATCCCAAATATAGTCAATATCCTCAACATTTTCTTTTCGACCACGATGGGTTTGCTTCCTAACAGAAATATCCATCGCTTCAATAACTGTTTGGCGCAATTGACGCTGAATCTGCTTTGGAATAGAAGCTGTTTGTTTCTTTATATCAATACTCCATATGTCATCAAGTGAATTCGGAATATCTACTCTAACTCTAGCATTTTTTGTGAGTTCACCACGCGGTTTCATCCCAAACCAAGTTCCCCAAATTATCAAACGCTTATTTCGATAAACATAGAAACCTTGTTTGATTCTTAATGTCTCTACTCCTCCTATGAGTTTTCTGTATTCATCGTTTAAATCTGTTGCAAATGGCAAGATATATGGTTTAACCCAGATTTGCCGTTCTTGACCCTTACTGTCACGAATAGCAATGGAACGTGCTTTCTTCGTTGTTGTCTTAGAATGTGATTCAAGGAAAGGATCCATTGGTTTTATTCTCCCTTTATTCAAGTACATCTTGATCTGCCCCTTACCTTTTGCTGAAAGAAAGTTATGAAAAATCAGAGCAATATTATTGGCTACAGATTCTTTAAGTTCAACAAGAGCATCATAAACCATTCCACCACTTGATTTCTCCAACACATCGAAATCCTGCCATAGTACAAGCGTGCCATGTGGCAATTCGAGGAGAGAGTGAATATAAGGAAGTGCTTTTATTTCATTTTGTGACAGCTCCTTCACCACCCACTCTTTTCTATTTTGAATATAATTATAATCCCAAGAATAGCTACTAATCTTTTCTTCCTGCAAACTGACAACCGTCAAAATTCTACATTGAGACAAAGAGGCAGATTTCATTCCTAAACCGAATCGTCCCAAATCATTTGCATTTCTTTCAAGTTCAGAGTCCCTACTTCCATACCTCATAGCTTCAAAAAGGACGCCTGCAGACATTCCTTCTCCATCATCTAAGATTCCCACAACAAGATCATCAATAGGTTCTGAAGGGAAGAATAGTTTGACTACGCTGCAATTTGCACTAATACCATTGTCAATAATATCAGCAATAGCAGCTTCGAAAGAATACCCCATTGAACGCATAGACCCCATAAGAGTATCAGCTTGTGGAATGCTTTGTCTATAAGTACCCATAGTTATTCCTTATTGTATGATGAATCGTATTCCAGAATCTGCGCCATCACAGCTTTAGACAATAACGGAGGAACCGCATTACCTATCTGCTGCTGTATGCTCATATGAGGCCCTTGAAAGATAAACGTATCAGGAAAACTTTGTAAACGTGCCGCTTCCCTCACCGATAAACCTCTGTCTTGATATGGATGAATTAGCATACTCTTCCTATAGTTTGAAATGACAACAGAAGGGCAATTTGCTTTCAGACGTTTATATATTCCACTATGACAACGGGTCTTGTCTGAATAATTTCGCATCAAGGACTCCGGAATAGCTCTCCAATTCTCACCTTGACCGATATATTTGTAACGTTGCATCACAAGGTCGTTACTCTTTGACACAAAATTCTGCTTTGATTCTATTGAACCTTTTCTCATCTGTTGCGCATAAGGGCTAGATTCCTTTATTGACTTAGTGTAAGGCAATGAATCTATCATATCACCATTATGTAAAACAGGTAAATCTCCAATAGCTTCTTCTACACTCACTTTATAATCAAAAGGCTTTGGAAACTCAAAGTCAATTCCTTGGTTGTTTCCGACCATAAACATTCTCATCCGTCTTTGTGGAACACCATATTCATCAGCCCATAGAACCTTCCATTTGACCTTATAGCCTGGCTCTATCTCCTCAAAACAATGTTTTATCATTTCTATTGTCTCTCCATTGTTCATTTTAGTCATTCCCCAAACATTTTCAAGGACAAACCATCTAGGCTTTATTTCTGAGACCAAACGAACAAACTCTTTGAACAATAAATTATTAGGATTGTCCATATTGCGAGACATCGTATTTGACATAGAAAATCCCTGACAAGGAGGGCCTCCCATGATTATAAATACTTCCTCGTCTTTATTTAAGAAATCTGTAGCTTTGACATCCCGAATATCGCCACATATTACTTTTGCTCCTTTGTGATTAAGTTCAAAAGATTTGGCTGCGTGAGGATTAACCTCAATAGCATAGCGAACCTTAATTCCCGCCATTGCCCCCCCCAGACTTAATCCGCCTGCTCCTGAAAATATGTCTATACCGATTTTTTTCATAAGCTGAGCATCATAAGTCATTATTATCTTTTGTTGTAGTTAGCAACTGTCGAATGTCAACATCCAACAAATTCGCTATTTCTTGCAATTGAATAATAGATGGTTGCGATTTATTAGAACACCATCTTGAAATTGTGTTCTCTGATTTGCCCATTTGAGTTGCCAACCATCTATTGGTTCGTTGCCTTTCAGCCAGTACCGCCTTAATCCTATTCATCATTATTTGTTGATTGTTCGACATCAGTATTCAAATTATACTCGTTATATTGCAAACAAAGATACATCTAATTTCCCATATAGCCAAGTAGATAAGCAACAAAAACATCGTTTAAAGGAATGACTACAGTTGGCATAAAGATATGCAAAAGAACACATGTATTGTTTTTATCCATTCCATCAATGAATTTCACCTTTCAAAAAATTATGCTACACAAACATTATGTTCGCGCAGCATAATACAAATCTTCAATCGCATTTCACTACTCAATTACATACAAATCAACATCATATCTCTTGGAAATTTAGCGCGTTTTTATTTGGTAATTTGGCACACTGAAACAGTTATTCTCACTTACATCGTTCATCCAACACTCCGGCAAACATATCCATCTCTCTCTTGGAAATTCCTAATCGTGTTGCCAATTCGCGCCATCCTTTTACAGCTCCAATCACCTCCGAAATAATCTTTTCTGCTGTTTTACGGTTTAGCATGTAGTCTTCGCAAGCATCCAGCAAAATACTCAACTCTGCTTTGTTAGAAGTTGATGAAACAAGCAAACTTTGATACTCATTCAACGTGGGGTTCATGTCATATGCAGGAGACAGTATCCATCCTTTTGCAGTCAAAAGGAAACCATGATTGCGGAAATGGTCGTCACTATTGCCTATGCATATATTGAAAGCCACACGACGGTATAGTTCCTGTAGGTTTCGCTCCACATCGGTACAGCTCTGAATAATAAAGTCAACTATATCCAGATAACCATGCCTGGTAGTTGCATTGTCACCATCACTCAGCCCCAATAAGGTCATGGCAGATGCTAAATGAATGCGTTTTCCTTCTTGGGTTCTATCGAAGCGTTGTGACAGCAATGTATGATATTTTTCTCCAGTTGCTAACATTTTTGTTTTTGCAGCGTTTATCCCTGTTTTTGTGGCAAGCAAATGACCGAAATGCTCCCAAAGTCCTACATCATAGTCATCCTTGCGAGACGGGAACTTGGCTACATAAAGAGTCTTATCTGCATCTACGACATTGGCTTTAGGTCTCGCACCGCCCAATGATGTTCCCGGTTGCACAAGTTGTGCAATCCATTTTCTATCGGGGAGCATATTGTTTTCTTCACATTTCTCTATCTCGGCACTGGCTGCAATCAGTTCCCGAATATCCGTCAAAGGTGGAATTTTCAATGACTCACTCACATTGATAAATTCGCCATCGAGGTCTTCCTTAAAACGGAATCCACCCATTCGAGAGAAATCATCGATACCAGTTAAGAAATCGAAAGATGACAATCTCCTTACGGGACGTTGTTCTTCTGCCGCTACAATTTGCTCACGACGCAACAACAAAGTACGTCCCCAACGGTCGGGCAAGGCATCAGAGAAACAACCAAATATATCTTTACCTGGTTGCGTGTATTGCTGACCGGGATAATTATTCAAGTCGTCACTCAAAAACAGATCGCTGTGCTGCCTTAACCATTCATTATTGAACGTAAAACTATAGCTGTCCGCACCACGAAGAGACTCATAGCCCAATTCGCCTATGAGTTCCACTTCTTTGAGCCAATCGAAATCGGCATATACATACAACTTTTTCATAGATTATTCTTTCTTGGATGCACGTTCTCTTGTTTTCAAACTCAAATCTTGCAAAGCTTTTCCCATTTTATCTTCTTTGGCAAGCAATAGAATATCATCGTCAAGTTGCAATGCGTACAAAACACGTAGATAGATCCCTATTGCAACTGTAGGAATCCCTTTTTCTATTCGGGACACAGTAAGCGGTGAACAGGTGGCACGTTCAGCAACCTGAGCCACACTCAGATTCCGACGTAAGCGAGCCAACTTAATCTGCTCGCCCACAATCTGCATCTTCTGCTCCAATTTTCGAGGAAGCTTGGTTCCCATTGTATTCTTTGCCATTACTACATCAATTTAAAGTGCAAAGCAACTATGTTAATGACTTTGCTATAATCAACCTACCATATAATATGCAAAGGTAATACTTTTTATTTATTTAATGATGTATTACAC
>DYCT01000034.1 GCA_019417975.1 Bacteroides sp. | reverse complement strand
GCTGCTAAGGAAGACCCCTATATGATGAAACGTAAAACGGTGCGTGGAGGTTCTTGGAAAGATGTGGCTGCATTTATCCGTTCCGATGCTCGTACATTTGAATATCAGAATGTAGGGCGCTCTTATATCGGATTCCGATGTGTACGCACGCAAGTGGGATATAGTAAAAAAGGGAAATAATAGAAATATACGATTATGGCAAACAAAGATAAAAAACAAAGTTTAGCTCGCAGAGTGCAAGACTTTTTGGCCAGCTATCAAGGCAAGGTGATGTTGAACTATGCATATAGCTGGGGTGCAGCAGTGGTAATCTTAGGTGCATTGTTTAAACTGACTCACTTGCCGGGCGCCAATTTCATGTTGTTTATTGGTATGGGTACTGAGGTGTTGGTATTCTTCATTTCAGCATTCGACCGTCCGTTTAAGTCTTATAAATGGGAAAGTGTATTTCCAAACATTAAAATATCGGGTGCCGATTATGGCAAAAAGAAGGAGGAAAATGCCGAGAATGTTGCTGAAGAGGCAGAAGTTGCTGTCGATCCGATGGCTACTGTGATGCAGGCTCAAGGAATGCCAGTACAACCTCAAGGAGCAGGATATGCCGGTCCGGTGATTATCGGTAATCTGGGTGGTGGACAACCCATGCCACAAGGAACAGAAGGAATGCCGGTCAATGACGGTCAGGCTGCATCGCCTATTATAATAGGTGGAACAGGTGGCGCTGCGACTGTACCGGGCATCGAAGTGAGTGAAGAGATGGAAGAAGCTACAAAGGCTTATTTGGAACAATTGAAAGAGATGACCGAGGCTTTGACTCGCTTTGTAGAACAGACTCATTCCATGGGACAGGACGCAGAGCAAATCAATACGCTTAACAAGAATCTCACGGGAATTAATGCGATTTATGAAATTCAGTTGCGTAGCATCAGCTCACAGCTGGCAACCATCGATGAAATCAATGTGCAAAGCAAGAGAATGGCATCGCAGATAGATGAGTTGAACAAAGTATATGCCCGTATGCTCGAAGCGATGACGGTGAATATGAAAATGAATGGGACAACCAATATCTGATAGTCTGATTTAAAATTGATGTAGAAAATGGCAGGAGCTAACGGACCGGAAACGCCAAGGCAGAAGATGATCAACCTGATGTATATCGTGTTGATGGCAATGCTTGCTTTGAACGTTTCTTCGGATGTACTGAATGGGTTTTCGCTGGTAGATGAGAGTTTGAATCGCTCTACGGCAAACTCGACCACCCAAAACCAATCGTTGTACGACGATTTTGCTTATTTCATGGAGACCAATCCGGAAAAAGTGAAAGCGTGGTACGATAAGGCACAATATGTGCGACGCATCTCCGATTCAATCTATACGTTTGTAGAAGATTTGAAGGTGCGTATTGTAAAAGAATCGGACGGGGAAGACGGAGATGTATATAATATTTCTAATAAAGAGGATTTGGAAGCGGCTTCGTATATCATGCTTTCTCCACGTACCGGTGAGGGACAGAATTTGTATAATGGGATAAACCATTATAAGGAGGAAATCTTGAAGATGCTGACTGATACTTTACAGCGTCGTATCATCAGTGGAAACCTGAGTACAGAAGTACCTAAGAAATCGACTGCTTTGGGCAAGAACTGGCAGGAGTATATTTTTGAGAATACGCCGGTGGCAGCTGCGGTAACTTTGCTTACCAAACTGCAAAACGATATTCGTTATGCTGAAGGCGAAGTTCTTCACACACTAGTGAAGAACATTGATGTGGGCGACTTGCGTGTAAATCAGGTTAATGCGTATGTGATACCTAATTCGCAGAACATCGTGCGTGGCGGTAAATTTAGTGCCAACATCATTCTGGCAGCTGTTGATACCACACAACGTCCTTCTATTTATATCAAGGATAAATTGTTGCCCGAAACAAACAATGGTTTGTATGAAACAATTTGTAACACAACGGGCGAGTTTACATTGGCCGGCTATTTGGAATTGCCTCAGGGTAATGGTGATGTGTTGCGCAGAGAGTTTACCCAGAAATATACAGTGGTAGACCCTTCGGCTACTGTTTCGGCTACGATGATGAATGTGCTTTATGCCGGTTATGACAACCCTATCAGCATTTCGGTGCCTGGGGTGCCCAATCAGAAGATACAAGCGACTATTAGCAATGGCAATGGAACACTAAAACCGATGGAGGGTGGGTTTGTTGCTCGTCCGTCGAAAGTGGGTGAAGATGCCGTGATTACAGTAAGTGCTAATTTGGAAGGACGCAACCAGGTGATGGGACAGTATGCTTTTCGAGTACGTCCATTGCCGGACCCTACTCCGTTTATAGAGTATAAAGACAGTAAAGGAACACCGAAACGCTATCGGGGTGGTACGGGATTCTCCAAAGCACAGCTGATGGGGACTGATGGCATTGTAGCTGCTATTGATGATGGTTTGCTGAATATTGACTTCAAAGTGTTGAGCTTCGAAACGGTATTCTTTGATAATATGGGGAATGCAGTGCCCGAGATTTCATCGGGAAGCAAGTTCTCTACCCGACAAAAAGATTTATTCCGTCGGTTGTCGCGTGGCAAACGATTCTATATTTCACGTGTGAGAGCTGTAGGACCTGATGGCATTGAACGTTTGTTGCCTACTTCGCTCGAAGTAATAATAAATTAAAAGACTCAAGATATGAAACCTATTCGCATCATTCCTTTTCTTTGTTTTTTGCTGGCTGCACAGTTTATGTTGGCGCAGCCTCCCATGCGTAGAACTCAAGAAGAGCAGAAAAAGCAAAGTGCTGCTCCGACGTTGTCGGTCAGAGCACAAACTCAATATACCGGTCAAGTAACTATGCCGGAAAACTTAATTTGGAAACGCGAAATTTATCGTACACTCGATTTGAAAGAGGTGAAGAATGCAGCATTGTATTATCCGGTAGAACCGGTAGGAAACAGAATGAATCTGTTTACCTATGTATTCAAATTGTTGGCTGAGAATAAAATTCCTGCTTATGAATATCGGTTGGACGGTACTGAAGTGCTGACTCCTGAAAATCGGATTAATTTTCGAGATTTGTTGGACCGTTTCCATATTTATTATGAAGAAGTCGTAGAAAATCGAGACACATTGTTGCGTGTTGACAATAGCGATATACCTTCGGCCGAAGTGCTTAGCTATTTCATCAAAGAAAACTGGTATTTTGACCAACGCTCTTCTACGATGAATTCGCAAGTGACTGCTATCTGTCCGGTATTGCATCGGGCAGGCGACTTTTCGATGGAAGTTGTGAAATCACCTATGTTTTGGCTGAATTATGCCGACTTGGTGCCTTATCTTTCGCAGATGCCTATCATGATTAGTGATTTGAACAATACGTCCAATCTGAATATCAATGATTATTTCTTGTCTCGGTTGTATAAAGGTGAAATTTACAAGACTACCAATATGCTAAATCAGACATTGAGTCAGTATTGTCCTACTGACAGTGCATTGGTGAAAGAACAACAGCGCATTGAAAGCCAGTTGAAAGATTTTGATGACAACTTGTGGGAGTCTACACGCAATGCCAAGAAAGCTGCTATGCAAGCCAAGGCCGACTCTACCCTTACAGAAACAACTGCAAAAGTTGAAGCAGACGAAAAAGGGGAAGCTGTAACGGCTAAAGCAACCATGAAGCGTAATTCTAAGAAAATGGGCCGTGATAAGGCAGTTTCTGCATCGAAGGGCTCATCGGCAAAGAAAGAAAAAGTGAATAAATCGAATACCAAGTCGAAATCGTCCGGAACACGTGTCAGTGTGCGTCGTGAACGTCGATAAGGAGAAGAAAATAATTTAGAACTCCAAAAGCCCGGTCTGTTTGTTATATTCAACAGTCCGGGCTTTCTGTTAAGGTGTGTTTTAATTTGCTGCTTCTCTTTGTTTGGTGAGCCAATAAGTTTTTGTATCTTTCGAACCTGTAAAATTAATTTGTGTAGATGTTATGACACCCATTGGAGTACTGGTTACAATCTTATCCTATTTTTTGCTTTTGTTTATCATCTCTTATTGGACAGGCCGTAAGGCCGACAATGCTGGCTTTTTTGTAGGTAACCGGAAGTCTCCTTGGTATGTTGTGGCTTTTGCCATGATAGGTGCCAATATTTCAGGAGTAACTTATGTCTCTGTACCGGGTATGGTGGGGAATAGTTGCTTCTCTTATCTGCAAATGGTGATGGGGTTTGTTGTCGGGCAGTTGGTCATTGCTTTTGTATTGACGCCTTTGTTTTATCGGATGAATTTGATTTCTATTTATGGATATCTGGAAAAGCGGTTTGGAATATTTACATATAAGACGGGGGCATGTTTTTTTTTCATCTCTAAAATGTTAGGAGCGGCTGTTCGGCTCTTTTTAGTGTGTGCTGTTTTGCAGTTGTTGGTTTTTACTCCTTTGAATTTGCCGTTTGCTTTGAATGTACTCTTCACTTTGTTGATGGTGTGGCTATACACATTTCAAGGAGGAGTGAAAACCTTGATTTGGACTGATTCGTTGAAAACATTCTGTTTGGTAGCATCGGTCGTACTTTGCATCTATGTCATTGCATCCGATATGCATTTAGGGGTGGGCGGTTTGCTTTCCATGATCGATGAGAGTCCTCTCTCGCAGGTGTTCTTTTGGGATGATGTCAATGATAAGCGCTTCTTCTGGAAACAGTTTCTTGCAGGTATGTTTACCATGATAGCAACAAGCGGTCTTGACCAGGATATGATGCAACGTAATTTGAGTTGCAAGAATTTTAGGGATGCGCAGAAAAATATGATTGTCAGCATTTCGATGTTGGTAATAGTTATTACTCTGTTTCTGATGTTGGGCGTATTGCTTTTTTCATATGCAGAGGCTTTCCATATTGAGTTACCTCAACAGTCGGATAATTTGTTTCCTATGCTTGCTACGGGCGGATATTTCCCGGTTGTGGTAGGTATCTTCTTTATCATAGGCTTGGTGTCGTCTGCTTATTCTGCAGCAGGGTCGGCATTGACAGCTCTTACCACCTCATTTACGGTTGATATCTTACAAATGCCTACCTGTAGGTCAGAGGCAGAAGTGGCTTGCATCCGTAAGCGTGTGCATTTGGGCATGTCGTTGTTTATGGGCTTGGTTGTGATTGTGATATATTGGTTGAATAACACGACAGTGCTTGATGCTGTCTATACATTGGTCAGTTACACGTATGGACCTATTTTAGGGCTTTTTGCTTTTGGTATATTCATGCGTCGTCCGGTTCATGATCGTTATGTACCTTTTGTGGCATTGCTTTCTCCGATGCTGTGTCTGGTACTTCAGTTAAATTCGGAATCTTGGTTCAATGGTTATTCTTTCAGTTATGAACTGTTGATATTTAATGCGTTGTTTACTCTCATAGGATGTTGTTTGCTGATGTGTAAAGAGACAAACCATCCGAAACGAAAAAATGAATAAAATGGGAAATATAACTTGTTACATACCTTATAGCTATGAAGAGGCATTGAGACAGACGGTCGACAGTTTGAAAGCTTCCGGCTGTGTATCGCGCATCGTCTTGCTTTCCTCGGTCGAAGAGGTATCTGTAGATGGGTGCGAATTGTTGGTCGTCGATTCGTTGTCTGCTACAACAACGATGCAGTTGATAGCTGCTCATACTTCTACCCCTTATACCTTAATATATAGGAAAACAACTCCGCTTTCGTTGGGACAGTTTGCCTTGCAGCGAATGTTGCGGGTTGCAGCCGACAGCTCGGCTGTATGGGTGTATGCCGATCATTATCGATGGAAAGAAGGACAGCTGATTCAGCATCCGGTTATAGATTATCAAGAAGGCAGTTTGCGTGATGATTTTGATTTTGGCTCTTTGCTACTGATACATACAGACGCGTTTGTGAAAGCAGCTGCTGCGATGGATGGAAGTTATCAGTTTGCCGGTTTTTATCAGCTTAGACTGTTGTTGTCGCAACTGGGAGCTTTGGTACATATTAATGAATATCTGTATACCGAAGTGGAGCAAGACTTAAGAAAAAGCGGAGAGAAACAATTTGACTATGTGGACCCTCGTAATCGGGACAGGCAGCTGGAGATGGAAACTGTGTGTACCGCTCATCTGAAGCGGGTAGGGGCATTCTTGAAACCAGATTTCAAGTCTGTAACTTTCGATTCGGAAACATTTCCTTGTGAAGCGTCTGTGATTATTCCTGTTAGAAACCGAGTACGTACCATTGTGGATGCTATTGAATCTGTTTTGACTCAAAAAACAACTTTTGCTTATAATCTGATTGTGATAGATAACCACTCGACTGATGGTACTTCCGAGGTTATTGCACGCTATACCACCGACAAACGGGTGGTTCATTTGATACCGGAACGTACTGATTTGGGCATAGGAGGTTGTTGGAATGAAGGTGTGCACAGTGTGTACTGCGGACGCTTTGCCGTTCAATTGGATAGCGATGATTTGTATGCGGATGATACTGCCCTGCAAACAATGGTTGATGCTTTTTATGAGCAACAATGTGCTATGGTAATCGGGACTTATCGGATGACCGATTTTAAACTTCGGGAGTTACCGCCTGGAATTATTGACCATCGGGAATGGACTCCGGACAATGGGCGGAACAATGCACTTCGCATTAATGGTTTGGGTGCTCCACGTGCTTTTTTTACACCTTTACTTCGGGCAATCTCAGTGCCTAATACCAGCTATGGAGAAGATTATGCATTGGGTTTGCGCTTTTCGCGTGAGTATCGCATCGGACGTGTCTTTGAGGTTGTTTACCTATGTCGCCGGTGGGAAGGAAATTCCGATGCGTCACTCTCGGTAGATAAGGTCAATGCGAATAATTTGTATAAAGACCGTTTGCGGACGTGGGAATTGCAGGCACGAATCAAACAGAACCAACAATGAAAGCTCTCTCTTTATCGGTAACAGAGGCACAACATCTGTTGTCAAGTCAGCTTAACTCCTGGGCATTGGCACGAAACAATTATGAGGCGTTAGGACAAGTTTGTGAACGTTGGATTGATTGTGGAACGTTTCAAGTGAAGGTACAATACAATCCAGCTCGAATCGTTTCAACCGGAGCCAAAGTGGATTCGGTGACTTTGCAACATCGTCCTTGCTTCCTCTGCTTGGAACATTTGCCTGCAGAGCAGCTTCGTGTTTCAATAGAAAATGACTTTTTGCTATTGGTTAATCCGTTCCCTATCTTTCCACAGCATTGGACACTGCCAGCTTTACACCATCAGCCGCAACAAATACGCAATCATTTTACGCATCTGTTGGAGTTGACTTATGCATTGCGGCCGTTGGTTGTATTCTATAACGGACCGCGTTGTGGCGCTTCTGCTCCCGATCATATGCACTTTCAAGCCGGTAATAGGGGCTTGTTGCCCATAGAGTCCGATTTTCGGACTGTCGCGCGAGAAACTTTGTTGGCCGATGAGGCTTTATGTGCCTATGTTCTGAAAGGGTATGGAAGGGAAGTATTGGTATTGGAATCGGGTGATTCCGGTCGTTTGCAGAATGCTTTACAGAAAACATATGCTTGTTTACCTTTAGCATTGGACGAAGAAGAGCCAGGTATGAATATTGTAGGATGGTATGAAGCAGGTAGATGGGTTTGTTGTATTTTTCCACGTAGCAAGCATCGTCCGTCTTGTTATTATGCGACAGATGAGAGACGCTTGTTGATTAGTCCGGGAGCTGTGGATATGGCAGGAGTGATTATTACGCCTCGTAAGGAAGATTATGATAAACTGACCCCCGAAGAAGTCTGCCGAGTGTATCAA
The DNA here is from genome assembly GCA_019417975.1 of Bacteroides sp. Classification (GTDB taxonomy): domain Bacteria; phylum Bacteroidota; class Bacteroidia; order Bacteroidales; family Bacteroidaceae; genus DYCT01. The sequence continues at coordinate 4,120 of DYCT01000034.1, read as the reverse complement.
GAAGTCGGTTTGTCGGATGATGCTATGCAAGGCTTTATATCAAAAATCAAGAAAAAATTATGAATCAGCCGGAAGTACATATCGGTATTTTGATTGCACGTGAAATCGGATTTTGTTTTCACGGCAATTATAGTTGCGAAGGGATAAATGTGATAGGCGACCAAAAGGTGGAATGGGTTGCCGGAAAAATACAGTGGAATGGAAAGTTGTACACTGAATTATTGTTTGAACCTGAATTAGGGTATTTCACATTCGAACTTTATGATGTAGTGATTGGAGTAGGGTTTCATTGGGAGCGGAACGAGGACCAACTGTTTGAAGGAAAGTTGCATTTTGTCTCTCATGCCGATGGGGTTATAGCTATTAATATCTTGCCGGTGGAAAGCTATTTGAAAAGTGTTATATCTTCAGAAATGAGCGCTCATGCTTCATTGGAGTTTCTGAAAGCTCATGCAGTTATTTCGCGTAGTTGGTTGCTTGCGCAGTTGGAAAAGCGACATCACCCATCTGTTGCTCCTGCTTTTGTAGAAAACGATTGTGAACATATTCGTTGGTACGACCGAGAAGACCATGAGTGCTTTGATGTTTGTGCCGACGATCATTGCCAACGCTATCAAGGAGTGACAAAAGTTTCCACCTCGACCGTGTGTCAAGCGGTGGAGGAAACATGGGGTATGGTATTGACATACGGAGGCGATTTGTGTGATGCTCGTTTCTCAAAATGTTGTGGAGGAGCATTGGAAGAGTTTCAGTCGTGTTGGGAAGATGTGCCACATCCTTATTTGACGAAGCGGAGAGATAGTGCGACTCCTGTTGCTTTACCCGATTTGACCGATGAAGAGCAAGCCGAGGCTTGGATACGTTCTTGCCCGGAGGCATTTTGCCATACCGAAGATGTATTTGTGCTTCAGCAAGTATTGAACGGGTATGATAGGGAGACACCGGATTTCTATCGTTGGAAAGTAAGCTATACGGTTGATGAATTATCCAAGTTGGTAGCTGAACGTTCGGGAATTGATTTTGGTGAGATAAAGGCATTGATCCCAGTAGAGCGAGGTGTATCCGGGCGTCTTGTCCGGTTGCGCATAGAGGGAAGTAAATGCACGAAAATAATTGGAAAGGAATTGGAAATCAGAAGAATTCTTTCTACTTCTCATTTGTATAGCTCAGCTTTTGTCGTAGATAAGATAGATAATCGTTTTGTGCTGACAGGCGCAGGTTGGGGGCATGGTGTAGGCTTGTGCCAGATAGGCGCAGCGGTGATGGCAACGAAAGGCTATACTTACGATCAGATTTTATTGCATTATTACAATGGCGCAAAAATAGAACAACGTTATGAATAAGTTTGGATTAAAACGAAATTCTCCTTGGTTATGGATTCCTTCGCTTTATTTCGCACAAGGACTTCCTTATGTGGCAGTGATGACTATCTCCGTAATCATGTATAAGCGGTTAGGCATATCCAATACGGATATTGCTTTGTATACAAGTTGTTTGTATTTGCCGTGGGTCATTAAGCCGTTTTGGAGCCCGTTTGTTGATTTGTTGAAGACCAAACGCTGGTGGGTGCTTGTGATGCAATGGCTGGTTGGAGCCGGCCTGGCGGGTGTGGCACTGATGATTCCGATGAATTTCTTTTTTCAGCTTACGTTGGCAGTCTTTTGGTTGGTCGCTTTTAGTTCGGCAACACACGACATAGCTGCTGATGGCTTTTACATGTTGGCTCTTGATGCACGTGAGCAGTCGCTCTATGTAGGAATTCGAAGTGCATTTTATCGTGTTGCTACCATTGCCGGACAGGGATTGCTGGTGGTGTTGGCAGGTCTGTTGGAACGTTGGACAGGACAAGTCACAGTGGCTTGGTCTATCACTTTTTTCATCTTGGCCGGACTGTTTATGGCCTTTGCATTGTATCATCAGCGAATGTTGCCTCGGCCCCATGCAGACCGTCCTGTGATGGGAGGTTTGGTTCGGACTTCCGATATTTTTCGTGAGTTTTTCAGTACTTTTTCTTCATTCTTTCGGAAGAAACAGGCTTGGGTAGCTATTCTGTTTATGCTCTTTTATAGATTTCCGGAAGCGCAGTTGGTGAAACTTATCAATCCTTTCTTGCTTGACCCTTTAGAAAAAGGTGGGCTGGGACTCACGACGGAAGAGGTGGGCTTGGTATATGGTACGGTAGGTATTATCGGTTTAACCATAGGAGGAATTATCGGTGGCGTTTGTGCTGCAAGAGGAGGGTTGCGCCGATGGCTTTGGCCGATGGCCTGTAGTCTTTCATTGACCTGCCTGACATTTGTCTATTTGGGTTATGTACAGCCACAGAACTTGTTGATAATCAGTTCATGCGTATTTATTGAACAGTTTGGTTATGGATTTGGTTTTACGGCTTACATGCTTTTCTTGATTTATTATTCCGAAGGTACACATCAGACTGCACATTATGCCATTTGTACTGCTTTCATGGCATTGGGTATGATGTTACCGGGAATGGCTGCCGGATGGATTCAAGAGCAGATAGGCTACGAGCTTTTTTTTGTATGGGTGATGTTGTGTTGCATGGCTACAATAGCGGTGTGTGCATTTGTACATATTGACCCTGAGTATGGAGTGGAAAAACAAGATAATAAACAAGAATAAAATAGGAATCGTATGATATTATTGGCCGATAGTGGGTCTACCAAGACGGATTGGTGTTTGACAGATGGTAGTGAAACCGTGTTGCATGTACGTACTGGAGGTATTAATCCATTTTATCAGACAACAGATGAAATCGAACATTTGCTTCGGACGGAGTTACAGCCTTCATTGGGCGGTCGTGTGCCGGAAGCCGTTTATTTCTATGGAGCAGGATGTGCTTTCCCAGAGAAAAACAAATGTGTAGCAGGCGCGATTATGGCAGTGTTAGCAACCGACCAAGTGGAGATCGGTAGCGATTTGTTGGCTGCTGCCAGAGCTTTGTGTGGAGCAGAAGCAGGCATCGCTTGCATCTTGGGGACAGGTTCTAACTCTTGTTTCTACGATGGAGAAAAGATTCAGGAAAATGTGTCTCCTTTGGGGTTTATCTTGGGAGATGAGGGCAGTGGAGCTGTGTTGGGAAAACAGCTGGTGGCCGATTGTTTAAAGAATCAGTTGCCTGCCGATTTGCAGCAAGCTTTTTTTGATTCCTACCGGCTATCACGAGGCGATATTTTAGATTGTGTCTACAAAAAGCCTTTTCCAAATCGCTTCTTGGCGAGCTTCACTCCTTTCTTGCTGCAGCATATCGACTGTCAGGAAATTGCTTTGTTAGTAGAGAGCGGTTTCCGTGCTTTTTTCTGTCGAAATGTAAAGCAGTACGATTATCTGCATTATCCTGTTCATTTTGTGGGTTCGATAGCCCATTATTTCAGGCCTCAATTAGTGAAAGTTGCAGCCGAAGAAGGTATCCGTATCGGACGTTTTGGTCAGTCTCCAATGGAAGGGCTTATTACTTTTCATCGGTTGTCGTGATAAAAGAGATGTAAAAAGCAGAACTCTCTGTATAGGAGCAAAAAAGTGTAGGATTGTGGTATCGGATAAGAAAAAACGTCTATATTTGCATCTACTTACTTTAAAAAAGACATAGTATGAAGAAAATTATGTGCATTTTAGTGGCAACTATTGCATTTATGGTTGCTGTCCCTACTCAAGCGCAGTTTAGATGGGGTATTAAAGCCGGTGTCAATTTAAATAAGTTGAAATTGACTAAGGATATGGATGAGACATTGAATGTAAGAAATATGACCGGCTTCTTTGTGGGTCCGATGGCTGAACTTTCTTTGCCTGTCACAGGTTTAGGATTGGATGCATCTTTGCTTTATTCAATGAAAGGTTTTAAATATGATGAGGTTGGAGAGAATGGTAAGCTGTTGGGTGAAAAGAGCAATCGCCAGCACTCTATCGAAGTGCCTGTTCACGTGAAATATGCAGTAGGCCTGGGTGATATGGCCAGTGTATTTGTTTTTACAGGTCCTAATTTCATTTTCAATTTGAAGAGTGATGATATCCGTTATGTAAATATGGATGTTTTCTCTCGTAAAAATGCTGAAATGGGTTTAAATGTTGGTTTGGGTGCTAAACTAATCAACCACTTGCAGAT
>DYCT01000033.1 GCA_019417975.1 Bacteroides sp. | reverse complement strand
ATCTTAAGATACTTCGCCAAGTATCCTAAGATACTTTGAAAATGCACCTATAGTTTCTCCGGAATTTTCCCTGTTTTTATCCGATTTTGGGTTAATGAAAAGGGCTGAAATAGGCTTATTTCTGCGTATACTGTTGAATGACAGTTGTTTGTGGAATTGAAATTTGAGAATTTGAAAATGAAAGCCATTTTGTTTGCAAATTTTCGATTCTCGCGCTGCATAAATATGCAATTTGGTACAATTTGACAGTTTGCTATTCTGGCATTTGTATTTGTTTGGAGCTGTAGCGGAGATAGGGGAGGGGCTTGGCTGTTATTGCGAGTGCAAAACTACAGCCAAGCCCCGAGGTATATCAATGTATATGGATTCGAATCAATTCAGGTTGATTTCGTCCGGTACATTGTTTATGTTCTTGCGTGTACGGCGGATATTATACTTTTTCATCCAGTTGCGCAAGATTTCGCGGTGCTGTTTCAGTTCTTCCTTGTATTTGTTTTCCACGGCTAAATTGCGCATCTCTCCACGGTCGGATAACATGTCGAACAGCTGTTCGCGGTGGTTTCCTCTGTCATAGAGCACATATTTGTATCGGTTTGTGCGGACACACCAGCCTCGGGTTGTACCTCCATCGAATTGTGTTTCGGTGATGATGTATTCCTGATGAGGTTTCTGTGGGTTGCCGCTCTCTGCTATACTGCGGAACGAAACTCCGTCTGTTTTCTCTGGAGCAACAGCGCCGGTCCAGTCGCATATAGTGGCAAAGAAGTCTACACCGTTGCTGATAAGTTGCGGCTGCTTGGTTCCGGCATGTTTTTTACCGGGCAGTGTGACGATGAGAGGCACGTTGACTACCTCTTCGTAGAGAGCTGATTTCTGATTCCAATGGTGCGCTCCGATTCCGTCACCGTGGTCGCTGGAGAAGATGACAACGGTGTTTTTCCACAGGTTGTACTTGTCGATGGCATCAACGATTTTACCGATTTCGATATCGACCTTTTCTACCAGACGATAGTAGGTGTATCTGTATTGACGCCAGTCTTCAGGCGTATATTCTGTTGTCGGATATACATTGAAGTTCATTCTTTTTTCGTAGTTGATGACATCGGCATCGTATGGGGTTTTAGCAAAGTTGGCAGGCAGACCCGGACAGTCGCGCATGGCGGCTTCTTCTATATTTCCATAGGGCAGGTTCTGGTTGCGGGCATATTCGCAGATGTTGTGTGGATTGGTGAAAGAAGCCACCAGAAAGAATGGCTTTTCGTGTTTGTGCGACAAGTAGTCAACACAAGCTTCTGCCAATCCGTTATCATTGCTTCCGTAAATCTGTTTGAATCCATATTTTTCGTCTGGTATTTCCAATAAGGGGATATGCCATTTGCCGGCGTAGGCACAGTCGTATCCGGCATTCTTGACCAGTGTGCCCAGTGTTTGTGTTTCCAACGATTCGGGCATTGGCGAGTTGTTGACCGACAGACCTACTGTTTCCGGATAGCGTCCGGTAAACATGGCACCTCGTGAAGGGCCGCTCAGCGGTGCAGTGCAATACGCATTTTCAAACAAGATTCCGGCAGCAGCCAGTCGGTCCATATTGGGCGTATGTACATCAGCATTGCCGGCACAGCTCATAGCTGAGGCTGTTTGTTGGTCTGTGAAAATGTAGATAATGTTGGGGCGTTCTGCTGCAAAGGCTACAGTGGGGCACAGTGCAGAGAAGAATGCCAGTTTAGTGATTGAATTTTGTTTTATCATAGGATACATTGAATAAAATGGTTTGTTATTTTAATTAGAATTGGACGTTGACACTTTTTTATTCCGTGGCTCTGGTGCTTTTAGGCCACTCATTGTCCATGCTAAGCGTGCTGTTGCCATCGTTTAGCGAAGTGGGCTTTCCTTCTTCATACGTAAGCGTGGCTTTGTTTTCAGAGTTGCTCAGGTGGATGAAAGCGGGGCGTTCTGGATTCAACTCAGCTTCCAGAGTCCACTTGCCGATGGTAAACGTGTTTCCATCTTGCTGGATAGGTAGAGCATGAGTCGGTGAGTCGCCTACTTGGATGATGGCCAATATCCGGTTACGCTTGCAGGCTTCGAAGTCCGCAGTCAGATGCCATTGGTTCGGATATTTGTTCGGATTGGCATTGGTTGGATTTTGGAAGAACCGGTCTGTCTGTGTCAGTGTAAACGGTTGGTTACTGAACAGGCGGGCTGTGGCGCAGATGTTCAATGCCGGGCGGTTGGCTGTGATTGTGGTTGAAGACTCATCAATATTCATGGCCTCGTGCGTGTGCAGTAGCCATTGCCAGGTAGCGTCATTGTTGGCTTCCAATTCGTCGTATAAGATTACGATGTTAGGATGTAGTACCAATACATGGCGCAGGTAGCAGGTGAGCGGTGTGTTTCCGAATCCGTTGTTCGTTGTCTGCATCACTCTTGCTTTCTTGAAATTGTCAATCCACATCGGGTCTTCGCTGATGCCGCAATAAGCATGGCTAGCATCGCCCAAACAGTAGGAGATATGCTCTCCGCTCAGTGCACGGGTGATGGTACCGTATCCTTTCATATCGAACGGTTGACCGATGCCGTTCACCAAGATGGTGTTGTGTGCACGGCTGTGACGGTAGGATAGCAGGTTGTGTGCATCGGCAAAATTTTGGTAGTAACCGCTGCTGATGAACAGGTCTTTTCCCTTATACAACAGGCGGAAACCGTTTTGGTCGGCCAGTGTATGGCTGCCCGAAGCAAATGGGCTGGAACGGAATGCGAGTGCCATGTTGTCGGTTGTATTTTTTAGGTTGGAGTGGATGTCCACTTCGCCCGCTTCTTTGTACCAGACCAGTTTGGGCAGATTGGCAGGCAGGGCAGTGGAGTATGATGATGTGCGTATCATGCGATAGATACGGTTCTCATAGTCCTGCTCCAGAATATCTCGGCATTGGTCAGCATACCATCCTGCATAGTTGTCACCCAATTCGCGGGCCAAAAAATCGGCAAAGGCTATGCGTTGGCGTCCTTGCTTGTCTTCGCGTTCACGTCCGTCGCCGAAGCCCAGACTCTGTGATTGGGGAGGCCAGGAGTATATCAGTCCGCGTCCGGCATTGCGATACCAGGGGTGAGTTAGGAAGTTGCCTCCTGTCAGCGAACCATATAGCATCGGCATATACCAAAGCGTTTTTACGTTGGCATTGAAGTAGTAGGTTCCGTTTCGCCAGATTCCGCTTAGGTTGAATCCGGTGTCGGGCGCACGCGAAGTCCATAATTCGTAGTAGTAATCCAGCATTTCCAGCATCTCTTCGACCATATCCTGTTTGTCGTACAGCAGGAGGGCAGCCTGCACATAGCCACGCATGTTTCGCTGCCAGAAATGGTTGTCGAAGATATGGTTTTCTTCATAGCCTACATTGCGGGGATAATAATAGCGGACAAATGCCGCTAAGACGTCTTCAGTAGCCTTACGCTCTGCAGCTGTGAGGTGTGGATAAAGCATGTCATAGCAATCGGCAAAGCAACCGATATAGTCTGTTGCCCGGAAATTGTCGGCAAACAGTTGGCTGTCGCTCACCGGGTTGTTCAAGAGCCGTGTGAGAATTTCATGCATTTTGTCCAGATAGATTTGCTCTTGGGTGAGGTGGTAGGCTGTATAAAGGTAATTGGTATATTTTTTGATGTTTTCGCCTTCCATAAAGAGGTCTATGGATGCATAGTCGGCCTTGAGAGCCGATTTAGCACGGCTCAGCATTTGTTTGTATTCCGGATGGCGGGTTACTTGGGCGCGTGCTTCCTCTAGCTCTTGGTCGAGAAAGCAGTAGAGACGCGGATGTTTGTGAGGTAGATTTTGTAGATATACTGTAGCCTCAGGGGTTACAAATTCGGGTACCTGACTGTTCATTTCAAAATCGTAGCGGTTGCTCCATGTGCCTTGCTGGCCGGGATTGTAAGAGCGGAAACGCCAGTACCAGTGTCCGGATTCCAACCGGCGGTGTAGATTGAACATGCAGCTTTTTACTTGGTTTTTACGGATGACGTCTGTCTGGAATGTAGAGTCTTGCGATAGTTCGAAGTCCAGCAGTTCGCCCTGCTTCATGGCTTGTGGTACGAGAAAGGGGACAGGATTCAAGTGTACCTCGTTGCTTGCTTTGGGATAAGGAAGCTGACGGATTTTGTCGTGCCAGGCTTTGGGATAAGCTGAGGTCTCATCGGTAGGTCCTGTAGGGCTATCAGGCTCTTTTTCGATGGGACTTTCGGAGCAGGCACAGAGGGTGAACATGCAGATGACGAGGTAGGAGAGAGCTTTTTTCATGAATATGAAGATAATAGATATGATAAAGGCCGGCCATGCGAAGTGACCGGCCTTTGTTAGCATTATTTTAGTTGTTAGTGCTTACTTTACAATTACTTTGTGAGTAGCAACTTGACCGTTTGCACTAGTCAGACGGATTACATAAATACCATTTGTAAGGTTGCTTACGTTAATGCTGTTTGTCGGGCGGATAGCTTCCATCGCTTTCAAACCGGCGATGTTGTACAATTCTACCTTAGCTACATCACCGATGAGGTTCAATTCACCGTTTGCTACAAATGCAGAAACAGCTTCAGAAGTAGTGTTAGAGATAGAAGTACCTGCACCTTCCAATTGGATATTGAAGTTGTGGATACGGATTTTAGCTTGTTTTTCACCGGCTTGACCACCTTCTTCTTTTCTTGCTTTGAAAGCGATGGTTACGTTGTCTGCGTTGATGTTAACTTTCTCAGCAACTACGTGCATGAAGTTTTCGCCTTCTTCACCGTTGTACGGTTGCAAACCTACTTGTTCTTTCGGAAGGATAGAAGTTTTGATAGTAGTCCAAGTTGCAGTTTTTACATCATCGATGTAGTCGGTAGAATAAAGCAAATCCATGTTTGAACTTTGTTGGTCTTCCTTTTCGCGTCCAATCTGGAAGTTGATGGTCTTTTCACCTTCTACAGCGAAGTTGATTTTCGGAGAAACGAACCAAGTAGTGTTTGCTTTGGTTTGTTTGTTGTCGCTCCATTCTACTGTATTCGGAATCTGACGTTTCAATTCGGCTGCATTCTTATTGGCAGCTACGCAGAACCAACGGTCGCCTTCTACTTTTACAGATGTCCATCCGTTCAGTTCCAAGCGAGTAGGATCATCTTTATATCCACCTGCATTGGCAGCAGCCTCCTGGTCGATGAATGTAGAGTCGGCAGCATTAATCAATTCGGCCTTGTAGCTCCATACGGCTTGGTAAGGCAATGCTGCGTTTACAGTTTTCTCTTCTTCAGTGATTTGGAATTTTGTGATACGGATTTTAGCTTGCTTTTCACCGGCTACGCAGTTAGTAGCTTTTCTTGCTTTGATTGCGATGTAAACAGTCGGAGCAGAAAGTTCGGTAACAACCATTTCTGAACCACCCAAGTTAGGCACTTTCATACCTTGAGCCGGAAGAATCTCTTCTTTCAATGTATTCCATGTTGCTTTAGCAGGGTCACCGTTATATTCTGTTGTGTAAAGAACATCGATAACAGATGTGTTCTGGTCTTCTTTATCTTTACCAAGGTTGAATGTGATGGTTTTTACACTGTTCTTGCTGAAATCGAGAGCCGGTGACACCAAGAAAGAAGTGTATTCTTTTTCTTGTTTACCATCGACAAATTCCATGGTATTAGCGATAGGAGCGTTGTTTGAAACAGGAATGTAGAAAGGACGTACACCTGAAATATTCCATCCGGCCAAGTCGTATAAGTCTTGGTTAGCATTAGGTGTACTGGCATTCTCATCCAATCCGGCTTTCAAAGTACCGTCTTCAGCCAAGTTTTCGGCTTTGTATTTCCAGTTAGCTTCGTAAGGAAGAGCTGTCTGTGCCATAGCTGCTACCGACAGAGCTGTGGCAGCAAAAAGTGCATAAAGTTTTTTCATAATCATTATGTTTTTGATGTTATTATTTAATAGTTATCTGATTCAGATTGACGTTTTGTTTGCCTTCGCGTTTTACATATATCCATTTTATGTAGCGTGCATCGCTGCTGACCGGGCAAGTGAAGCGGCTGTTTGTAGTCAACTCAGCTTTGAAACCTTCGATTTTAGTCCAGGTAAGTCCGTCGGCAGAAGTCAATACTTGGAAATCGCCTTCGAATGCTTCCCCTTCCTTTCCTACGAGAGTAAGTTTGAAAGATACTTCTTTTGCTTCTCCTTCGAATGCAGCAATGAAGCTGACACCGTGGTTTCCGAAACGAACAGTTGTCGGTTTGCTTTCATCGGTTCCTGCTGTTACCCAACCTTGAGTTTCCGGAGTCCATACAGAGGGATTCTCATCGTTGAACTTGATTTGAAGAGGCAGGGGAGTTGGAGTAATCTTTTTAACTTTGATTTCCCATTCTTTTGAAGAACCGTCGTTCTTGTTGACAGTCACTGTCTGAGCCTGTGTGAAATTTTTATCCAAACCATTTTCGAGTGAACAACCGCTCAGCAATTTGTATTTGAATTTTACGTTCTTTAAGTCAACGTCTTTTCCAGCGATGACTTCTACTTTTGAAGCACCTTGTTTTACATTCTTGATACTTCCTTCTGCCAAACCGCCTTCGATGGTGAACTGACGGAAGCCTTGTGCAGAGACACTTGCTGACATGCAAGTTGCAAGAGCCAGCAATGTAATTTTCTTCATTGTTTTCATGGCTTTATGATTGTTTTTAAATTGAATGATTCTCTTTTAGATGAAAGTTCGTTGTCGTTTCTTTTCTTCTCAAAAATACAACTTTTTTAGATATATATAGGTATACCTGATGAAAAACTGAAAACTTTAGTCTATATTAAACAATGTTTAAGTTGTATCTCCCCTCGTCTGCACAGAGAGGGGAGATAGCTTTTTTATTAGTGTGTATAACCTGGGTTCTGTTCCAGCTTCTTGTTGATTTGCAATTCTTCTACCGGGATAGGGAACAACTCATGTTGACCTGACTTGAAGTTGTAGAGAGCCGGGTAAGCGTGTTTGCTTTGGGGCTGGCTTGGTTTGTTGTGGTCTGTATCTTTTTCACCAAACAATTTCAAAGCATCACCCAAGCAGTTCCAACGGATTAAGTCGTACTTACGCTGTCCTTCGAAAGCCAATTCAAAGCCACGTTCCCAATAGATGGCTGTACGTACCTTGCCTGCTTCGTCTGCATCGCTGATGTAAGGAAGGTCGTATACTCTCGGTGCTTTGTAGAAGTCGGCATAGTTGCTTGCATTGATTTCTGTTGCATGAGCACGTCTGCGTACATCGTTGATGAGTTTCCATGATTCAGAAGACTGACCCAATTCATTGTAAGCTTCGGCAGCCATCAACACTACATCAGCATAGCGCAATACGCAGTAGTTAACACTTACGTTGTTCGGGTCTTTGTAGCCGATAGGCATCCATTCTCTACGCCATTTACCCGGAGTAAAGATAGTGCGGTCCCATTTCGGGTTGCCATCTTTATCTGTACCGTTCAATACCAAGTTGCCGTTTTCGTCTTGTTCTTCGTCAGTGTATTTACCTTTGTACATGTAGCAAGGAGCCTCCTGGTGTTCACCGGTTTTCTTGTTGATGTACCAGAAAGAAGAGCAGACAGTAACATCACGACGTTCGTCGTTTTCTTCATAGAAGTCTCTCCATGCAGGAACTACACGGAAGAAGGCGTTAGCACGACCCATCTTCTTCAACGGAGCATCGGCACCGCTCGGAGCATCTACACGCTGACCGATGTAAGTACCCCAGTTGCTGGAATCCTCTTTATCGGTACCACCATGTGTATGGAAAGCAATTTCCCACAAGCTTTCTTTTGAACTGAGTTTGCCGGCTGAGAAATTCTTGAAGAATTCTGTAAAGCCTTCATCGTAGAAGTTGTGATAGCCGTTTGCTTTGAATGCTTCCCATTCCTTCACTACTTCCTGGAAGTATGCTTTGCGTACAGCATCGTCCGGACGAGTCATCTTACCAAAGTTTTTCAATACACCGAGGCTGTAGCCGGCACGTTGCAAGTAAACACGCATTAATAAGGCACGAGCTGCACCTTGCTTAGCACGTTCGGGTGAAGAACTTGCGTTAGCCCACTCCAAGTTATCCTTTGCAAAGTTCAAGTCTTCAATAATCTGGTCGTAGATTTTTTCACGATCGACACGTCCTTGGTAAGCATCTTCATATTTTTCAGTAGCTTGTGTCTTGAAAGGAACATCGCCCCAATATTTAATCAAATCGAAAGCGAGGAATGCGCGCAAGAAACGAGCTTCGGCCACATAACCGCGAACTGTTTTGTTGTTCTTGTCTTCCTTGTTTTTGTAAGCATCCATATTTTCGATAGATGCAATTACTGCATTAGCACGGTCGATACCTTGGTATTTGTATTGCCAAAGGTATTTAAGCCATGTATTGGTGATGGTTGTATTGTAGTGCGAAATATCACGGCGAGAGTCGTCCGAGTTTGTTCCGTTGATAAAGTACATATCATCCGAAGTCGGAGTAGCCATTTCGTACTGACCGTAGTGCTCTATTTTAGCAAATACGTCATAGACACCGATGACCAACATATTGGCATTGTTGATAGCATTGGGACCTGTAAGGGCTGTTTCTTGTGCCAAGTAGGAATCCGGATGCTCTTCGAAGAAATCGGCACAGCCGGTATTCGCAATCAGTAGTGCAGAAGCACCAAAGATGTATAATAATTTATTGAGTTTCATATACAATTAGGTTTAAGTGATTAGAATGTTACATTAAGACCGAATACGAATGAACGGCTACGTGGGTAAGCACCGAAGTCAACACCCGGAGCCAATGCAGTACCGCTGGTAGAAACTTCCGGGTCGTAACCAGTGTACGGAGTCCAGCAGAAGAGGTTGCTACCTGTTGCGTACAGACGCAGACGATTTACATAGAATTTTTTAGTCCATTTCTTCGGGAAGGTATAACCTAAAGTCACGTTGCTCAAGCGTAAGAACGATGCATCTTCCATAGCCCAAGAGTGGATGTATTTGTCACCGTCTTCCAAGTCGTGGTAAGCTGCAATTGATTTGCCTGCATTGACCTGGTTCAAGGCAATCGGGTCGTTCATGATGTATTGACCTTCTTTGTTGATAGTCATGTAGCGCTTGTCGCTGCTTACGCAAGCCAATGCGTTGCGGTTGCTGCGACCAATTTTACTGCTGGTCAACTTAGTAGCGTTGAATATTTTTGCACCGTAGCTGAATGTGAAGAATACGCTCAAGTCGAAGCCTTTGTAAGTAAAGGTATTGTTGAAACCACCATAGAATTTCGGAGTACTGTTACCTAAATCAGTCATATCCTTTTCAGTGATTTTGTTGTCTTTATCAATATCTTTAAACTTCCACATACCTGGTCGGTAGTTGGATGCTACAATGTTGCCGTCTTTGTCTTTTACACAATACTTAGCGCCATCCATAACGAAGGCCTTGCCATCTTCGGTCTGAACGAAATCGTTTGCTGTATAGATACCTTCTGTGATGTAGCCATAGTAGCGACCTACTGATTTACCTACTTCGTAGATGTGAGTGTTCAACTTGTCATAACCGATGCTTGCACTGTGTAAGAAGAACTGTTCACCTGCCAATGCTTTAATCTTGTTGCGGTTGTGAGAGATGTTCAAATCGGTCTTCCAAGTGAAGTTTTTCTTTTGGATGTTTGTAGAACTGATGGTGATATCAACACCCATGTTCTGAGTCTTACCGATGTTGCGTAGCATGGTTACATAACCAGAAGACAATGGCAACTTAGAGTCCAATAGCAAGTTAGAACTTTCGTTTACATAGAATTCCGGAGAGATTGTGAGTCGCTGGTCGAAGAATCCCATATCCAAACCGAGGTTGAATGTGTTATTTGATTCCCATTTCAAGTCTTTGTTCGGAATCTGTTTTGTTGCATAACCGTTTGACAGACCGTCGCCGCTTGGATAAGTTACAGCTTCCAACAATGCCAATGATTTATAGTTGTCAATACGGTTGTTACCAGACATACCATAACCAATGCGGAGTTTCAAGTCTGAGAATACGTCCAAGTCTTTGATGAATTCTTCTTCAGCCAAGCGCCATGCGAAAGATGCAGAAGGGAATACACCCCATTTGTTCTGTTTGCTGAATTTAGAAGAACCGTCGGCACGAACTGTTACAGTAAACAAGTAACGTTCTGCAAAGTTGTAGTTGGCACGAGCAAAGAATGACAACAGCTTATCGTCATAGTTAACGCTTGAAGTAGGGATACCCGGAGTAGCGCCCAGTGTCATGTCTGCCAAACCTATATCATCGTTAGGGAAGTTGCTCGCACTTGCAGAGAAACTGCGTATCCATTTTGATACGAATTCCTGACCGGCCATAACTTCCAATTTATGTTTCTTTCTCTTATATGTATAAGTCAAAACGTTAGAAGTCTGGAAGCTTCCATTTTCACGGTTGGTGATGCTACCGTTGATGCTTGAACGGATTGCTCTCAATGAACGTGAACCGTAGAACAAATCATCGCGACGAGTCTGGTAACGGATACCGGTGCTGTTGCGGAACACCAAGTTGTTCATCAGTTTGAAAGTCAAACCACCGTTAGCTTGTACAGTGCGAAACTCCTTATTGCGTGTTGTAAACATAGCGTCAATGTATGGGTTCTGCATTTCCTTTCCGTTTTCATCCATCAAGAAGTCATCACCTAATACAAATTGGTCATCGTCCATTGCCAAGCTACCGATAGGACGGTATTGGATAATCTGACCCAGCGCATTGAATTTGTCTTTGTTTTCAGATGTACCTGAACCAAATACTTTTGTCTGGTCGTAGCTTACACGTCCTGAAACAGTAAGGCGTTTTGTAGCTTTGTGGTTGAAATTGAAAGAGAAGTTGTGTTTGTTAGTACCAGAGAATACCATCAAACCATCATCTTTAAAATAAGAATAAGCCAAGCTGTATTTGAAATCGCTCGTACCACCGGCGATGTTCATACGGTAGTTTTGTGTAGCAGCTGTACGACCTAATATCTTATTCTGCCAATCTACACCCTTACGGTTTTTGTAGTTCTTCTGGATGTCAGCAAAGGCTCCAAACTTTTCAGTAAACGAATCGGATACGCTGGCATCTGCCGAGGTGATTCGACGTTCGTAGTCGGCTAAAACGAACTCTTCTGTAGAGAGTACATCCAATTGGTTAGCCAAATTCTTGAATCCGGCGTATGTATCGAATGATACACTTACTTTGCTATCGCTCTTTGAACCGCTCTTAGTAGTAACTACTACTACACCGTTTGCACCACGTGCACCATAGATAGCTGTAGAAGAAGCATCTTTCAAAATGTCGATGCTTTCAATTTCAGCAGGGTCTATAGTAGACAAACCGTCTTCGCTGGGGAAACCGTCGATGATGTAAAGAGGCTCGTTGCTCTGAGTGATGGAGATACCACCACGGACGCGGATAGAAATGTTTGAACCCGGAGCACCTTCATTTTGTGTAACCTGTACACCGGCTACACGTCCTGCCAATGCCTGAGTAACATCAGAAGTCGGAGTTTTCAACAAATCATCACTTTTAACAGAAACAACAGAACCGGTCAAATCCTTACGACGTGATGTACCATAACCGATGGCAACTACTTCTTCCAATTGGATAGCACCGTTTTTAAGAACAACATCAATGCGATTCTTGCCGGCAACTTTGATTTCTTGTGTTTGCATACCTACATAAGTAAACACAAGAACATCTTTTGCAGCATTGTTCACTTTGATTGAATACTTTCCGTCGAGGTCGGTAATTGTACCTACACCTGCGGATCCTTTTAACAAGACATTTGCTCCGATTACTTCTAAACCGTCGCTGTCTATCACTTTACCTGATACTGTAACGCTTTGCGCTTGCAAGTTCAGGCCGGCCACTAAAAAGAGGGCCAACAAGAGAAATCTTGAAATCTTTTCCATTACTTATCTGAATAGTATAAATTAAGGTTTTTTAATTCCGTCGCTAAAGTACAACCTATATAA
>DYCT01000032.1 GCA_019417975.1 Bacteroides sp. | reverse complement strand
GTATGTGAGTATATTTACGACCCTGCAAAGGGAGATCCAGAAGCCGGTATTGCTCCCGGTACAGCCTTTGAGGATATTCCGGAAGATTGGGTTTGCCCTCTTTGCGGTGTAGGAAAAGACGATTTCGAACCCTACGAAGGCTGATTGTTGTTTCAGGGCTATGCCCTTCTGAAACCATAACGACCGGAAGGAGTTGAGTCGGGATGCTGGTGCGGATGGACTTCCATTTGCCTTGCTTCGCGACCTGACTCCTTTGTTTTTTTATCAAGGATGAGGCTCTTATGCCGGAAAAATTGTATCTTTGTCACCCCAATTGGATATTATTCAGAAACATACATAAAATATGAAGATAGAAAATAGGCTTATTGAGTCTGTGCAGAAAGCCGTTAAGGAACTGTACGGACAGGATGTACCCGAAGCACAAGTACAGCTGCAGAAAACAAAAAAAGAGTTTGAAGGACATCTCACCCTGGTGGTATTCCCCTTCTTGCGTATCTCTAAGAAAGGTCCCGAACAGACTGCTCAAGAGATTGGAACGTATTTGCAAGCTAATGAGCCGGCAGTGGCCGCTTTCAATGTTATCAAAGGATTTTTGAACCTGACTATCTCGTCGGCATGCTGGATTGACCTGCTGAATGAGATTCATGCCGATGCCCGATACGGACTGACTGCCGCTACTGACCAGTCTCCTTTGGTGATGATTGAATATTCTTCGCCCAATACGAACAAGCCCCTTCACTTGGGACATGTGCGCAACAATCTTTTAGGTAATGCACTGGCCAATATCTTGGCGGCCAATGGCAACAAGGTGGTGAAGACCAATATCGTAAACGACCGTGGTATCCATATCTGCAAGTCTATGTTGGCTTGGTTGAAATATGGCAATGGAGAGACTCCCGAGTCGTCCGGTAAGAAAGGCGACCATCTGGTAGGCGATTATTATGTGGCTTTCGACAAGCATTTCAAAGCAGAAGTTGCAGAATTGCAGCAGCAGGGACTCAGCAAAGAAGAAGCTGAAGCAAAGTCGCCTTTGATGAACGAAGCACGTGAGATGTTGGTGAAATGGGAAGCCGGCGACCCCGAAGTACGCGCATTGTGGAGAAAGATGAACGAATGGGTGTACGAAGGATTTGATGAGACATACAGACGTCTCGGCGTAGGTTTCGACAAGATTTATTATGAAAGCGACACCTATCTGGAAGGTAAGGAAAAGGTTATGGAGGGTCTGGAGAAAGGATTCTTCTTCCGCAAAGAGGATGGCTCGGTTTGGGCCGATTTGACTGCCGAAGGACTTGACCACAAATTGTTGTTGCGCTCGGACGGTACTTCTGTATATATGACTCAGGATATCGGTACCGCTAAGTTGCGTTTTGCCGATTATCCCATCGATAAGATGATTTATGTAGTGGGCAACGAGCAGAACTATCACTTCCAGGTGTTGTCTATCTTGCTCGATAAACTCGGTTTCGAGTGGGGTAAGAGTCTGGTGCACTTCTCTTACGGTATGGTAGAATTGCCGGAAGGAAAGATGAAGTCGCGTGAAGGTACTGTGGTAGATGCCGATGACTTGATGGATGAAATGATTCGTACAGCCAAGGAGACTTCGGGCGATTTGGGCAAGCTGGACGGATGTACCGACGAAGAAGCAGCCAACATTGCACGTATCGTGGGCTTGGGTGCGTTGAAATATTTCATCTTGAAAGTGGATGCTCGCAAGAACATGACTTTCAACCCGAAAGAGTCTATCGATTTCAATGGAAACACCGGTCCGTTTATCCAATATACGTATGCGCGTATCCGCTCCATCTTGCGTAAGGCCGCCGAGGCAGGTATCGAAGTGCCGACAGTATTGCCGAAAGACATCGTCCTCAGCGAAAAGGAAGAAGGCTTAATCCAGATGTTGGCCGATTTTGCAGGGGTGGTGAAACAAGCAGGCGTAGATTACAGCCCATCGGGTATTGCCAACTACGCATACGACCTTGTGAAAGAATACAACCAGTTCTATCACGATTTCAGCATCTTGCGCGAAGAGAACGAACACCTGAAATTGTTCCGTTTGGCACTATCGGCAAATGTAGGAAAAATCGTGAAAGAAGCGATGGCTTTGCTGGGTATCGAAGTGCCTGAACGCATGTAATAAAAACACTGTTTAGAATCAGACAGTTAGGTTCGTCCCAAAAGTATCTTAAGATACTTCGCGGTTTATCTTAAGATACTTTGCGATTTATCTTAAGATACTTGGGCATTTATCTTAAGATACTTTTTCGGGCATCTTGTGTAGATGCCTTTTTTCACTATGAAATGTGGTTCTAAATTTTACCAAGAAGCAATAAAAAAGCCTCGGCTGAAAAGTCGGGGCTTTGGTTTGTTTAGAGGGAATAATTTAAAAATTAATCTTCTTTCGATGGGTAAATCAGGTTGGCCTCTGTGATGTGCTCCAACACTTCGTGCAGGTATTTGGCCGATTCCCATTTCGCCATCGGAAGGTCGTGTAGTAAATAGTTGCCACAATCTTTAGGGGCTGCACCCGGTATTTCGCCTTCAAATTCGGCTACGAAGCGGAACGTGTCTTTCATCAGTTCCACAATATCTTTCGATTCCAAATCGCCTTTCATCAGCAGGTAGTTGCCGGTAAGGCATCCCATGGGGCCCCAATATACGATTTTGTCGGCCCATACCGGGTCGTTGCGTAGATAGGTAGCTGCCAAATGTTCGATGGTGTGCAGTGCGCCCTGGCCTAAAGCCGGTTCGCGGTTAGGTTCTTTCATACGGATATCGAACGTAGTAACTGTTTCGCTGCCGATTTCGTCCTTGCGCGATACATAGATACCGCGTAGCAAGCGGATGTGGTCGATGGTAAAACTGGGTATTGTCTTCATATTTACGTTGTTTTAGTTTACAGTGAGTTAGGAAGAGATGATAAGAAAGCATGCGTTACACCAAACGAGCGGTCGGCCATGGTATCCCAGAAGTTCAGATACTGGTCGAAATGGTCTTTCACGCCCGGAGTGTCGCTGATGATGCGGAAACTGATGAACGGGATTTGGTTCAGATGGCAGACCTGTGCGATAGAAGCCGACTCCATATCGACAGCCAATCCATCGGCAAATGCCTGTTTGATGGTATCCAGTTCGCTGCGGTCGGTGATGAATTTGTCGCCTGTACAAATCAGTCCTGCATGGATGCGAGTCTCTCCTTTCAGCCTTTTGGCACAAGCCAACAGGGTGGGGTCGGCCTCGAAATAGAGGGGAAGGCCCTGAATCTGACCGTATTCGTTGCCGTCGCCACACCACACGTCGTGGTAGACAAGGCGGTCGGATACCACTACATCCATAATGCCCAGGCAGGTGTCGATACCTCCCGCCACGCCTGTACTGATGATGCAGTCGGGGGCATAGTCGCGGATGAAGTCGGTTGTCCCGGTAGCGGCGTTTACTTTACCAATGCCACACTTCATCAAGAGCAGCTCATTGCCGTTCAGCTGTCCGGTAATATACGTGTGGCGTCCTTTTGTTTCTTCTTTTCTGTCGGTGAGCAATTGGGCCAATTGGTCGTATTCCATGCTCATAGCCGTTATGATTCCTATTTTCATTTCTCTGTTCTTTTGTGGGGCAAATGTACAATTTTTCATTGAATAATCTGGAGGATGTTGTATCTTTGTCGAGCTAAAATGTTAATATAGAAAGTTATGAATCTTCTAAAACGTATTCTTCCCGACTTGCTGGCCGTGGTTCTATTCGCTGTTATTTCTTTTGTCTATTTCTATCCGGCCGACATTGAAGGGCGTGTGTTGTTTCAGCACGACTCGAAAGAGGGAGTTGGAGCAGGTGTAGAACTGAACAGTTACCACGAGCGTACCGGGGAGTACACCCGCTGGACCAACAGCATTTTTGGCGGTATGCCTACCTATCAGATGGCACCGAGCTACGACTCAACCCGTCCGCTATCTTTCTTGGAAAAAGTGTATCATCTGTTTTTGCCACAATATGTGTGGTATGTCTTCGCTTTGTTGCTTGGCTTTTATATTTTGCTGCGTGCATTCAATTTTTCGGTACTGCTGGCTTCGTTGGGTGCCATCGTGTGGGCTTTCTCCTCGTATTTCTTCATCCTGATTTCGGCAGGGCATATCTGGAAACTCGTGACGTTGGCTTACATCCCGCCGACTATTGCCGGTATGGTGTTGATATATAGAGGTAAACTGCTGCAGGGCGGATTGCTCACCGCTGTGTTTGTGGCACTTCAAATCTTATCGAACCATGTGCAGATGAGCTATTATTTCCTGTTCGTGATGTTCTTCCTGTTTGTGGCTTTCGGAGTGGAGGCTTATCGCTCCAAACAGTTGCCACGCTTTTGGAAAGCTACCGGTGTGCTGGTGGTGGCCGGTGTGCTGGGTGTGCTGATTAATGCTTCGAACTTGTATCATACATATCAATATAGTAAGGAGACCATGCGCTCGAAGAGCGAACTGGTGAAGACGGGAGTAGAACAGGCTAACCAGACAAAGAGCGGGTTAGACCGTGACTACATCACACAGTGGAGCTACGGCATTGGTGAGACGTTTACCTTGCTTGTGCCAAACCTGAAAGGTGGGGCTTCGGTGCCGTTGGCTGCCAGTGAGACAGCGATGCAAAAGGCGGACCCCATGTATGCCCAGTATGGCCTGTATAACCAGTTGACACAATATTTTGGCGACCAGCCGATGACTTCCGGTCCGGTATACGTAGGTGCTTTTGTGCTGTTTCTGTTTGTCTTGGGCTTGTTTATTCTGAAAGGGCCGTTGAAATGGGCTTTGGTGGGGGCTACGCTACTCTCCATCCTCCTTTCCTGGGGTAAGAATTTCATGTTCTTTACCGATTTGTTTCTCGACTTCATGCCGATGTACGATAAATTCCGTGCCGTATCATCTATTCTGGTAATTGCAGAATTTACCATTCCGTTGTTGGCATTACTGACCTTGAAAAAGATTGTGGATGAGCCGGATGTGTTGCAGAAAAATCTGAAATATCTGTATGTCAGCTTTGGGCTGACAGGTGGTTTGGCTTTGCTTTTCGCGCTTGCTCCGACCCTCTTTTTCGATACCTATGTGCCCGCCGGTGAGATGACTATGCTCAGTCAGGCGCTTCCTCCGGAACATGTAGCACCGTTGGTGAAAAGTCTGGAAGAGATGCGTATGGCATTATTTACTGCCGATGCTTGGCGTAGCTTCTTCTTGGTAGTGGTAGGGGTGCTAATCTTGTTGGTTTACAATATGGGCAAACTGAAAGTCCACTGGATGGTGACTGCCCTTATCGTGCTTTGTCTGGGCGATATGTGGGCGGTAAACAAGCGTTATCTCAATGATGAACAGTTTGTGCCTGCCAGTGCCAAAACCACTTCAGTGCGTAAGACTCCGGCCGATGAATACATTCTTCAAGATAAAACGCTCGACTATCGCGTCCTCAACTTGGCCTCGAATACATTCAACGAAAGTACCACTTCGTATTGGCACAAGAGCATAGGCGGATACCATGCCGCTAAGTTGCGTCGCTATCAGGAACTGATAGATTATCATATAGCACCCGAAATGAATGTGCTTCGGAAAGAGGTATCGGAAGCTGCAGGCGACATGACACTGGTCAATCCATCGGCTTTTCCGGTGTTGAATATGTTGAATAGCCGTTATTTCATCTTCCCCGGGGCAGAGGGACAGACCATTCCGCTTTTGAATCCATATGCTTTCGGCAATGCCTGGATTGTAGACCGAGTGAAATATGTAGCAAATGCCAATGAAGAGATGGAAGGGTTGGCGCAAGTGGATTTGCGACACACCGCTTTGGTGGATGTCCGTTTCCAAAAGATGCTGAAAGGTGCGGAGTCGTTGGACACCGATTCGCTGGCCACTATTGCATTGACTTCTTACGAACCGAATAAATTGGTCTATCAGACCTCATCGACACACGATGTCGTAGCGGTATTTTCTGAAATCTATTATCCGGGTTGGACTGTGAAGATTGATGGAGAGGTTGCAGAGCATGTTCGTGCCGATTATGTGTTGCGCGCCATGTGTATTCCAGCAGGTAAGCATGTGGTGGAATTTACATTCAATCCGCAGTCGTTGCATATCACCGAGGGATTGGCAACCGGTTCGTTGGTACTTTTGCTCATAGGAGCAGGATTCGTTTTATTCTTCTCGTTCCGTAAAAAGGAGGTTGGAAGAAAAGGGTAATTAAGACAAGGGGTGGAATTTATGGAGTAAAGGGGATAAAAAAGCCTTTCGGATATTCCGAAAGGCTTTTTTTATAGGAATCTCTATGCGAGTTATTTTACTTCCCAAGTGTCGTTGGTCATCAACAACTCAGCAAAGTTGTGGTATTTCTTCTTGGCAGATACTTCTTCCAACTGTTCAACCAATGCTTCGTTGTAAGTAGGAGCTTCGACATCGCGAATTACACCCAGTGCAATCGGGAAATCAGGACCTTCCATTAACGCAAGTTTCAGTTGCAAGGTATTGTCCATGCAGTGAGCATCGTGTACCAAGATATCTTTCTCTGTGATACCGTTTTCGCCCAATTTCACAACCTTGAGGCCAAAACCTTCCTGCATCAAGCCGAATTCCTTGTTCGGACCGAACAACATCGGTTTGCCATGTTCCAAGTAGATAGCGTTCTTTGCACGGTTTTCCTTGGTAGCTACAGCTTCGTGAGTACCATCGTTGAAGATAACACAGTTTTGCAATACTTCAACAACAGAGGCTCCTTTGTGTTTGGCTGCTGCTTTCAATACTTCGATAGAAGCAGGACCATCGACTGCTACGCAACGAGCGAAGAAGCGGCCACGAGCGCCGAATGCCAATTCTGCCGGGCGGAATGGGTCTTCGACAGTACCGTAAGGAGATGATTTGCTGACGAAACCACGCACAGAAGTCGGAGAATACTGTCCCTTGGTAAGACCGTAGATGCGGTTGTTCAACAGAATCATGTTGATATCGATATTACGACGTACGGCATGGATAAAGTGGTTACCACCGATAGCCAATCCATCGCCATCACCTGAAATCTGCCAGATAGTAAGGTTCGGATTTGCAACCTTTACACCTGTAGCAATGGCAGCAGCACGTCCGTGGATGGTGTGCATGCCGTATGTATTCATATAATAAGGCAAACGTGAAGAACAACCGATACCGGAAATAACGGCAATTTCGTGGGGTGCAACACCCAGTTCGGCCAATGCCTTATGGAATGAGTTCAAGAAAGCGTGGTCGCCACATCCCGGACACCAACGCGGTTGACCTGCTTTATAATCTGCTGCTGTATATTTTGTTTCGCTCATGATTATTCCTCCAATAATTTAGTGAATGCTTCAATCAATTCTTCTTCAACAAACGGTTGACCTTTGACTTGGTTGTATTGGTTGATAACAACTCCGGGCACTTTCATGCGCAGATAACCGGCAAACTGTCCCATGTTTTGTTCAGCTACAACAATCTTCTTGTATTTACGCAATACTTCGGCAGTGTTCTTCGGTAGTGGATTGATGAATTGGAAGTGAGCTAAAGCCACTTTCTTGTCGGATTCGTTCATTTGTTCCACGGCAGCATACAAGTGACCATAAGTACCACCGAAACCTACTACAAGAAGGTCGGCATCCGGATTGCCTTGTACTTCCAGTTCCGGAATGCAATTGGCAATCTTGTCTACCTTGGCCTGGCGAAGTTCTGTCATCAATTGGTGGTTTTTTGGATCTGTAGAGATGGCACCTGTTTCGTTGCTCTTTTCCAGACCACCGATGCGGTGCATGAATCCTTCAGTACCCGGAACAGCCCAGTAGCGTACGCCTGTTTCTTCGTTACGCATGAACGGAGTCCATTTGCCTGCCATATCAGGAGTAACATAAGGAGGCTTGATAGCCGGATATTCATCCAAGTTTGGCAATTTCCATGCGGCAGAACCGTTGGCGATGAATGCATCGGTCAGTAACATAACCGGAGTCATGTGTTCCAACGCAATCTTGGCAGCAGTAAAGGCTGCATCGAAACAGTTGGTCGGTGATGTAGCAGCAATAACCGGCATTGGGCTTTCACCGTTACGGCCGAACAAAGCTTGGAGCAAGTCGGTTTGTTCTGATTTGGTAGGAAGACCTGTTGACGGACCGCCACGCTGTACGTCGATGATAACCAAAGGAAGCTCGGTGATAACAGCCAGGTTCATTGCTTCACTCTTCAAACAGATACCGGGACCTGAAGTTGTGGTAACAGCCAAGTCGCCTGCAAAAGCAGCACCTACAGCCGAAGCACATCCTGCAATTTCGTCTTCACACTGTACAGTCTTTACGCCCAATGATTTGTGCTTAGCCAATTCGTGAAGGATATCGGTAGCCGGAGTGATAGGATAAGAACCTAAGTAAAGTTCCATTCCTGCTTTTTCAGCAGCGGCAATCAAACCGTAAGCAGTAGCTTTGTTACCATTGATGTCGGTATAAAGACCTTTGGCCTTCGGGGCTTTGCTTTCAATCTTGTAAGTCAAAGATGTGGAAGCATGTGTGTTGGCTCCGTAGTTATAACCGTCGTTCAACACTTTAATGTTGGCATCGGCAATCTGAGGTTTCTTGGCAAACTTGTCGCGCAACATCTTTTCAGCGATAGTAAGGTCGCGGTTGAACAACCAGCAAACCAGACCTAAGGCGAACATGTTCTTGCAACGCAAAGCTGCTTTGTTGTCCAAGCCGGAGTCTTTCAAGCTATCTTTACACATAGAAGAGATAGGAGCTTCGATGACTTCGTTTTTGATGCCAAGTTCTTCGAATGGGTTCTGTGTAGTGTAGAGGGCTTTTTCCAAATCTTTTTCACCAAAAGAATCGGTATCTACAATAATCAGGGATTGAGGTTTACAGAATTTATATTGGGTCTTTAGAGCTGCAGGGTTCATCGCGATTAATACATCGCACTTGTCACCGGGAGTGAACACTTTGTCTGCACCAATGTGTACTTGAAAACCTGATACACCTGTCAGTGTGCCTTGCGGGGCGCGAATATCTGCCGGATAATCAGGGAATGTACTGATGTCGTTGCCCACTGTAGCTGATACATTCGAGAAAATGTTTCCAGCCAATTGCATACCATCACCGGAGTCTCCGGAGAAGCGGACTACAACTTGTTTCAGCTCTTTTACCATCATTTCGTCTGCCATAACTTTGTTATTTTAAATTTAGGTTTTAATGATTCAGCCGGTTTTGAATATCTAGTGTATGTTTTTCATAAGTAGATGCTGAACCGGGTGTTTTTCTGACTAGCATTGCAAAGGTCGCAAAGTAAAATGAAACTGCAAAATATTTCTGCATTAAAATGCTGGTATGGTTGAAATTAGGTAAGTGTGACGAGTTGGTACACTGATAGATAAATGAATGAATAATAGCGATTATGGTGTACTATTCGTCACCATAATCGCTATCTATCGGGCTACTTTCCATTTCGTTTCGCTTCATGGGTTTCGCTTTGGCACGCATGTTACCGAAACTATAAGTGAGGGTCAGGCCAAACTGGCGTCCGCCTCCCCAATTTTTAGAGTCTTGTTTAAATTCTGCACCTGAAGTGATGGTATGCCATTTGCGCGAATCCAAAATGTCGCGTGCATTAATACTGACACTTAACTTACGGTTGAAGAACGATTTGCGTAAACCTGCATCGAGCGAGTAATTGGGCTCTCGATGTCCTTGTGCCACAAGGCGGCGCGAATTGTAATTGCCGGTAACTTGCAGGGAAATGGCATAAGGGAGCATGAGATTTGCCATGACACGGGCATTCCACGAGAAGTCTGATTGCGACTTTCCGATGACAGGTTCGGTAGCTTGGGGAGGCAAGTAACTGAATCCGTCAAGTTTGGCATGGAAGAAGTTGAGGGTGGTAGTTAAGTTCAAGAATTTGAACAAACTGTTTTTGCTGACTACTTCCAAACCGGTAGAACGCTGTTGAGCCACATTCTCGTGAGTGGTTTTCATGACATTCCCATCTAAAAAACGAATCCGCTGGATTACATCATCGGTAGAACGGTAATAACCCGAGAAAGACAAAGTGTGGTTTTCCCACGTCTTGATATAATTGATTTCGAACGCATTGGAATATTCCGGGGTCAGGTAGGGATTACCAAACGAAATGTTGGCAGAGTCGCTGATGTTGACAAACGAATTGAGCTGTCCACCCCAAGGTCGTGAAATGCGACGGGTATAGTTGAGTTGGACTTCATTATTTTTGGGTAACGTGTATGACAGGAATACACTGGGGAACAGATTGAAATAAGAGTTGTTGAATGGTTTAATATCTTGTTTTTGTTCTCCGTAGGCCAATGAACGTGTGCTGATGTGTGAATATTCGCCACGTAGTCCCAGTTGGAAACCGAAATTGTTTATTTTTCCGGAATAAGAAGTATACAGTGCATGAATGTCTTTGTTGTACATAAAGTGGTTGTAGAGCAGTTGGTCTTCTATCCATTCTGCATTCTCCATCGGTTTGTTGAAGGTGTTTACAGGACTGCTTTCGCGTGAGAATGTACCTTTATATCCGGCTTCTATCTTATGGTTTTTATTGAACGCATTGATATAGTCCAATTGTGTTTCCCAATTGTGGCTTTGCATACGGTTTTTCTGTCGCTGGAACGAACGATACTCCGATTCGTCGGCATAGTTTGATTCTTGTGTGTAGTCGGTAGAGCGGTTCATGCTCCAATTGTTGTAAGAGACCGTAAAGTCTAAGTTGCTGGTTTTAGAGAAATCGTGCTTGTAACCTAGCTCCACGTTTCCTCCATTCATATGAACGTCTTGTGCTGAATATCGGCAGCTGTTGAGGAAGGAACCCGGCACATTGCTGGTATAGCGGATGGTGCTTTGAGGAGTTCTTTTGCTGAACATGCCAAATCCGCTGACAGACAAGTGATCTTTAGTTGTGAGGTGATAGGTCAGGCCTAATCGTGCAAAGATGTTTCCCCCATTTGATTTGCTTGTTGATTCCTGATTTAGGAATGTGTTTTCTCCATCCGGACGGAGGTTGGTTCGGTAGCTATAGCCACCGCCATCGTGTTTCCTTTCTCGATAGCCTAAGCTGGCATATGCGTCCAGCTTTTTGCTGCTGTAATTGATATTGCCACTGGCATTATAGCCACCTTTGGTATCGGCACCGGCCTGTACACTTCCGAAGTATCCGGCTTTGCGGTCTTGTTTCAAGACAATATTGATGATGCCTGCAGTTCCTTCAGGGCTGTATTTGGCCGAAGGGTTGGTGATGACTTCAATCTTTTCAATGCTCTCGGCAGGCATCTGTTCCAGAATTTGTGCACGGTTGTCGGCTGAGATGCCCGATGCTTTTCCGTTAATCCATACGGTGACACTTGAATTTCCGCGTAAAGAGACTTCGCCTTCATTGTCGACTTCGACCGATGGGATATTGGTTAATACATCGCTGGCAGAACCTCCAGCCGAAGAGATGTCTTGTCCTACGTTGAATACTTTTTTATCAATTTCGAAGCGCATTTGCGATTGTTGTGCTACAATTTCTACTTCATTTAAGACCTGACTGTCCTCTGTCAGTCGGATGAGGTGAAGGTTGATGTTTTCATTGCTTTTCGAGATGGAAAATTTCTTTTGATAGGTACGGTATCCCATATAAGAAACAGTGATTTCATAGCTTCCGTCTTTGAGGTTTCCGATGATGAACAATCCTGTCTTGTCGGTAACAGAGCCTTTTAGTGGTTCATCGTGGTCAAGGCGCTTTACACTGACATTGACATAGTCTAGTGCTTCGTGTGTGTTGGCATCGATGACTTTCCCTTTTATATTACCGGGTACGGTGGTTGGTTCTGCATACAAGTTAAGGTATAGCATGTGGATGAGTACGATAGCTAATAAACGTTTCATTTCCTGTCTTTTTTTATAATTCTATTGAGTAAAAGTTTAGACTTTGATTTGTTTTCGGGTAAAAAGTTTAATTGCTTTACTTTTTTTAACCGGATTGCAAAAATAGTGATTTTTTAGGATGGATACTTGTCGGATGGATAAAAAGGTTTAACTTTGCCCCACTTAAAAGGGCCTTGTAGTTCAACGGATAGAATAGAAGTTTCCTAAACTTTAGATAG
>DYCT01000031.1 GCA_019417975.1 Bacteroides sp. | reverse complement strand
ATACATGTCCACCGTCCAGTGCAGGGATGGGCAGTATGTTCATAAAGGCCAGGATAATGCTTAAGAAAGCTGTCATCGACCAGAAACGTTCCCAATCCCAAGTGGTGGGGAAGATGCTTCCGATGGTACCGAAGCCACCGATGCTGTTGGCCCCTTCCTTGGTAAACACATATTTCATGTCGCTGACGTAGCCTTTCAAAGTTCTTACTCCTAAGTCGATACCGGCAGGAAACGAACCGAAGAAGCTGTAGCTGACTTGTGTAGGAGAATACAGATTATAGGCCATTTTAGGCATCACGCCGATGCGGAATAAAGAGTCGGTTGCAAAGGTCAGCGTATCGGTTGCGTTGGCACGGCTGTAGACCAAGGTAATGTTGTGTGCATTTGTTTGGTCTTTCTTTTCGGCTGCTTGTGCTTTTAGCAAGGTCAGTGTACCGGTAAATTCTTGCCAAGAATGTATGTCCTTTCCGTTGAGTGCCAAGATGCGGTCACCTTTTTGCAGACCGGCGGCAGCAGCCGGAGTTTGGGCAAGCACGGTGTCGATTTGTGCAGGGAGGCGGAATGTGGCAAATGGTTCTGCGTCTTTAGAAATGTCCAGCAGGCTGAGTTCCGGGATGCGGATGCTTACTTTTTCTCCATTGCGCAGTACGGTTACTTCTTGGGCATCAATGATGTTGCGTAGCATATCCGCATTCATGCGTTCCAGTTTTTTTCCATCGGCAGAAAGGAGGATGTCGCCATTCTCGAAACCTGCTTTTTGAGCTCTTTCGCTAAATTCCATGCCATAAGTAGCTTGATCCAAAGGAATGTAGGAGTCGCCCCATTTGTAGAGAATCATGGAGTAGATGAACAAAGCCAACAGGAAGTTGAACAAGACGCCACCTATCATGACCATTAAGCGTTGTCCGGCAGGTTTCGACCGGAACTCCCAAGGCTGGGCCGGTTGCTTCATTTGTTCTACGTCCATCGACTCGTCAATCATTCCGGCTATTTTCACGTAGCCGCCTAAGGGAAGCCAGCCTACGCCATATTCTGTGTCGCTATTCTTTGGTTTGAATTTAAAGAGGGTAAACCAAGGGTCAAAGAAGATGCAGAACTTTTCTACACGGATTTTAAATAAGCGCGCAAAAAGGAAGTGTCCTCCTTCGTGTATAATCACCAGGAGCGAAAGGCTCATGATGAGTTGGAGTGTACGTATTAAAAATGTTTCCATTCTAAATAAGGATTATCGTTTTAAGTTAATAATTAGCGGTGAGTAGAGAGGCTGCCAGCTTGCGGGTCTCGGCATCGGTAGCTACATAGTCTTCGTAAGTAGGTTTGCGGATGAATGAGATTTGCTGCATGGCTTGTTCGATGATGCGACTCATGCTGAAGAATTTCACACGGTCTTGCAAGAAAGCGGATACCATTACCTCATTGGCTGCATTGACGATACAAGGCATATTTCCGCCTTGGCGGAGTGCTTCGTATGCCAGTGCCAGGTTTGGGAAGCGATGGGTATCGGGCTCTTCGAATGTCAGGTTGTTGTAGGTCGAGAAGTCGAGTCGCTCAAACGAGGCATGGATGCGGTTTGGATACGAAAAAGCATATTGGATGGGCAGACGCATGTCGGGCATACCTAATTGGGCTTTGACTGCTCCGTCTTCAAACTGTACCATCGAGTGGATGATGGATTGTGGGTGAACCACTACCTTGATTTGGTCCGGACGTACACCAAAGAGCCATTTGGCTTCAATCACCTCAAAGCCTTTGTTCATCATGGTGGCAGAGTCGATGGTGATTTTGTCGCCCATTTGCCAGTTGGGATGTTTCAGAGCCTGCTCTTTTGTGACCGATTCGAGTTGTTCGATGGTAAAGGTACGGAAGGGGCCGCCCGAGGCTGTCAGAATCACTTCTTCGATGGCGTTACCTACTTCGCCTGCCAGACATTGGAATACGGCAGAGTGTTCCGAATCGACAGGAAGAATCGGTGTATGATATTGTTGTGCCAGTTCGTTGATGAGTTCACCGGCTACGACCAAGGTCTCTTTGTTGGCCAAAGCGATGGCTTTCCCTGCTTTGATGGCTGCGATGGTGGGTTTGAGTCCGGCATATCCCACCATGGCAGTCAGTACGATGTCAATGGGTTGTGCTTGGACAATCTCGGCCAAGGCATTGCTTCCGGCGTACACTTTGATAGGCAGGTCGGCCAGCGCTTCTTTCAGTTGCGGATATTTTTCCTCGTTGGCAATGACTACCGCATCGGGGGTGAACCGTCGTGCCTGCTCGATGAGTAAATCCACTCGGTTGTTGGCTGTCAAAGCATATACTTCGTACAAGTCGCTGTGCTCGGCAATGACTTCGAGTGCTTGCGTGCCGATTGAACCGGTTGAACCTAATATGGCGATTTGTTTTTTCATGATTTGTAGTTAGAAGATGATGTATTTTTCCGGATTGACAGGTCTTCCTTTGCGCCAGAGTTCGAAGTGCAGATGCGGACCGGTTGTCAATGAACCGGTATTTCCCACCAATGCAATCGCTTCACCGGCTTTTACTTCATCGCCAGCGCTTTTCAGCAAAGAGCCGCAGTGCTTGTAGAAAGAGATGAAATTCCGGGTATGTTGTAGGCCGATGACGTATCCTGTCTCGGCTGTATATGTGCTTAAGATGACTGTTCCGTCGAGGGTAGCTACCACACTTTCGTTTTGTTTGGCGGCAATGTCTGTTCCGTAATGTTTGGTATCGGCATCGAAAGGCGAAGAAATCATGCCACGTGTAGGACGGAAAAAGATGAGTCCGTTTATTTCCCGTTCGTCTTCCATCGTGGTCAGATTGTATTTTTCTGTCTCTTCGTATTGTTTGCGGAAGTCATCTTCCAGTTGGCTGCGCGACATGAGCGAGTCTGTCCGCATGTTGGTCAGTGAGTCGATGGAATGGATGGTATCTGTGTCCACTTTCCCGCTGAAGATGTCCTGAATGTTTAGGATGTACAGGTTCTGTTTGTCCAGCATCTGTTGCAGTGAATCCACTTTTAGGGCGTTCTGCACCACCTGGTTGCGTACTTCGCTGTTCATGTATCCGGGCAGGTAGTTGCGTAGTGGTGTAAATGCGATGATGACAGCTGTGATGCTGAAGATAATGAAGAAAGCGGTGAGCAGAACAGAGAGTCCGTTCAGCTTGGATACATGGATGCCTACTATCTCTTCCAATGTGTTTTCGTTGATGATAGTAAGCTTGTATTTGAATTTGATGTTATTCCAAAAAGCCCGTTTCTTTTTTCTTTTCACCATGATTTAGAGTCAATTAATTTACAAAGGTATAAAATTACTGCTTAGGGATTGCCTTTCTTCATTCATTTTAACGATTGCTGTCCAAATTTACGTGAATGCTTCCCCCTTCGCCTGTAAAGGAGAAAGAGTGGGTTGCAAAAACGTTTTGGATGCTGTTGCTTTTAATCAGTTCGTCGGGCGAGCCGGTTTGCAGGCCTCCTTGTCGGGGAGACATGAGCCAGATTCTGTCGCTGGTCTGTAGGGCCAAATCCAGTTCGTGGGTCGACATCAGGATGGCTTTACCGGTGTCTTTTGCCAGTTTGCGCAGCAGCAACATGATGTCTACCCGGTTGGGAAGGTCCAAGTGGGCAGTTGGTTCGTCGAGCAAAATCACCGGAGTGTCTTGGGTCAGTGCTTTGGCAATAAGGGCGCGCTGGCGTTCACCGTCCGACAGCTCGTTCAGGCATCTGTTTTCGTATCCTTCCAGATGCACTTGTCGGATGGCTGTATCAATCAGCTGCTTGTCTTGTTCGTTGAGTTTTCCCAACCAGTCGGTGTAAGGGTTGCGCCCCATGGCTATCAGGTCTGCTATCGAAAGGTGGCTTACTTCTATCTTGTCGGTTAGAACCAGCGAGATGAGCTTGGCTTTGGCAGACAGTGTTTGTTCCTGAATGGGGATTTGGTTGATGCGGATGTCTCCACTCAATAGAGGTTGCAATCCGCCGATGCTTCGTAGCAAGGTGGATTTTCCGCAACCGTTTGGACCGATGAGGCAAATCATTTCGCCGGGGTACACCGTTAGGTTCAGTCCTGTTTGGACCATTGTCTGGCTGTGCTTTTGGCGGTAGCCGATGGTCAGGTCGCGTGTCTCTATGATGGGTTGTATGCTCATGAGTCTTTATTCTTTAGGTTGCTTTACGAGCGTGAGTCCCATCCGCTGGGCTTTTTTGAGCAGGTATTGCAGTGCCGGTTCGTATTCGTTGGGGATGACTCCGTCGAGGATGGCATCTTTGATACATGTTTTCAGCGTACCGATTTCACGGCAAGGTTGTAACCCAAATAGCTGCATGATTTCCTCACCGCTAACCGGAGGTTGGAAGTTGCGGATGCGGTCTTTTTCTTCCAGGTCCTTCAGCTTTTGGCGTACCAGTTGGAAGTTTTGCAGAAACTGCTGTTTCTTCACTTGGTTTTTGGATGTGATGTCGGCTTCGCAAAGCACCATGAGGTCGTCGATATCGTCGCCGGCATCGAACAGCAGGCGTCGCACGGCCGAGTCGGTGACAATGTCTTCGGCAAGCACGATAGGGCGCATGTGCAGTCCGACCAGTTTTTGCACATACTTCATTTTTTCGTTCATGGGTAGCTTCATCTTACGGAAAATGTTGGGAATCATTTTCTCTCCGATGAAATTATGATTGTGGAATGTCCATCCGATGCGTGGCTCCCAACGCTTGGTGGTGGGCTTGCCGATGTCGTGGAGTAGTGCAGCCCAGCGTAGCCACAGGTTGTCGGTCACCTTGCTGATATTGTCCAGTACTTCCAGCGTGTGGTAGAAATTGTCTTTGTGTGCTCGTCCGTTGCGGGTTTCTACGCCTTGCATGGCATAGAGTTCGGGGAAAATCAGTTCCAGTAGGCCGCATTGGTCCAGTAGCACAAAGCCGATGGAGGGGCGGGGAGAAAGGATGATTTTGTTGAGTTCTTCAGCGATACGCTCGCGCGAAATGATATGGATGCGCTCTTTGTTGCGTGCGATGGCAGCAAAGGTATCGTCATCGATGTAGAAATTCAGCTGTGTGGCAAAGCGGATGCCGCGCATCATGCGCAATGGGTCATCGCTGAATGTGATGTCGGGGTCCAATGGTGTACGGATGGTCTTTTCTTTCAAGTCGTCCATTCCGTTAAAGGGGTCTACCAGTTCGCCGAACCGGTTTTTGTTAAGGCATACGGCCAAGGCATTGATGGTAAAGTCACGGCGGTTCTGGTCGTCTTCCAGTGTACCGTTTTCCACAATAGGTTTGCGCGAGTCGTGCGAGTACGATTCCTTGCGTGCTCCTACAAACTCCACTTCGGTGTGGTGATATTTCACTTGTGCAGTGCCAAAGTTTTTGAAGACAGACAGGTGGGCTGCTTTCCCCAGTCGTTTGGCAAGGGCTTCTGCCATTTCAATGCCGCTTCCTACCACGACCACGTCAATGTCTTTCGACGGGCGTTTCAGGAAGATGTCACGTACATATCCGCCTACTACATAACACTCCAGTCCCAGCTCGTCGGCTGTTTCTGAAATCTCTGTGAATATCTTGTCTTTAAAATGTTGCTGTAATTCTTCTTGTATCATTGCTCAATCGATTGAGGTGCAAAAATACAATAATTCGGTGAGTTGGGCGTAGGGTATGCGATTAAATTGTATTTTTGTAATCATCAATAAAAGTTGTAATATGAAGAAATTTGGATTTTTAGCCTTGTCCGCTCTGTGTCTGACGGCTTGTGGCAATGCAGATGAACAGCGGGCGCAGGCTTATCTCGACCAGGCTCGCTCGGCTTACGAACAGGGGAGGTATAATGAAGCTAAGTTGCAGATAGACAGTATAAAGATTCTTTATCCTAAGGCTTTCAAGGTGCGCGATGCCGGAATCGGATTGATGCAGCAGGTAGAGTTGAAAGAGCAGCAGCAGGGATTGGTGTTTCTCGACAGTATGCTCCAGGTGAAGCAAAAGGAATTTGAAGCTATCCGGGCAAACTATGTCTTGGAGAAAGATACGGCGTATCAAGAAGTCGGAAACTTTTTCTATCCGACGCAGACAGTCGAGAAAAACGTCAATCGCACATTCTTGCGGGCGCAGGTCGACGAGAACGGACAGATGACGCTGACCTCTATCTATTGTGGAGCACGAAACATCCACCATTATGCTGTGAAGGTGAAAGTGGCAGACGGTAGTTTTGCAGAGACACCGGCATCGAAAGATGTGTATGAAACAACCGATTTGGGCGTCAAGATAGAGAAAGCGGATTATAAGTTTGGCGAGGATGGCGATGTCATTGGGTTTATCGCGCTGAACAAAGACCGGAACATTACGCTGGAATATGTGGGCGAGCGCACTTATCGTTCGACGGTTTCGGCTGCCGACCGTAAGGCCATTGCCGAAGTGTATGCGTTGGCTCAGATATTGGGAGCCCGTGAAGAGATACGCAAACAAATCCATGAAGCGAAGCTGAAAATCGATTTCGTGTCGCGGAAAATTCAAGAGCGGGAAGCTACCCATACAGAAGTAGAATAACCTCCCCTATAGCCCCCTTTAAAAGTAACTATAGGTTCAACCGCAAAGTATCTTAAGATACTTTGCGGTTTGTCTTAAGATGGCGTGAATTCGACGAATTATAGCGACCTATAGGATTGATGACTGGTGGAAATCGTGTGCTTTTTTGTGCTAAGACACAAAGGACTAAACCTCTTGAATACAAATCACGTGTGAAATTTATAGATGGGAAGCTTGTAGGCGACAAAGGGTATATCAACAAGAATTTCTTTCAGCGTTTTGTGGGAGTAGCCATCAGCATAGATTTACGTTTGGAAAAGACAAAAAAAAGAGCCGCTCGGGATTTTGCTCCCTGAGCGGCTCTTTCTAAGATTATGTTTAGGTTATGAGAGAATTACTTTACAAGAATCTTTCCGAATGAAGTTTCTCCGGCTGCTTGGATTCTCAATACGTAAACTCCGGCCTGGAATGCATTGGTGTCGATTGTTTCACCGGCTACGCAGCTTGCGCAAAGTTTGCCTTGTACGTTGTACAATTCAACTTTTTCTGCCTGGTTACCCAATGTTATCACGCCTGTTTCAGCATTGTAAGTATAAAGCACTTCGATAGCTTTCTGATTGATGCCTACCGGTTCTTTTACATCGAATACAAGTTCAGTAAAGTCTGAGTATTGTTTGCTCATATCACCCATAGTGAAAGCGCTCTGTACTTTAGCGATGTGCTTGCCTTCGTCGAGGTTAGTCAGAGTAATGTTCTTTTCAGTTGTTGTACCAACATTTTCGCCATCCAATACTACTTTGTAAGTAGCGATAGTGAAGATTTCCGGTTCGTTTTCGCCGATGAATACATCATCAACCATGAAGAACATGCATTGGTTAGACACGCAGCGGATTACAGTGTGGCGTGCATCCTTAGGCATTGTGTAAGTGTATTTAGTCCAAAGAGCACTTGCTTTTTCAGTACCTTCAGTAAGCCAGATTACGTTTTCCGGTTTAGCTTCGCCTGTAGTGTAACCTACCATGAATTCTTCATTGCCATATATTGCATAGAAACCAGAGCAAGCGTAGAAGCTCAGTGTAAAGTCTCTGTCGAAGTTCAATTCCTGTGAGAACATGTAGTCGTCGCTTGCACCAACTTCGGCTGATGCGCTGACCAGCACCTTGTTGCCACTGTAAGGCTTGATGTATTCTACAAGGTTAGGAGTAGTAGCAGATGGGTTGAAGGCCATGAATGCCATCGGTTCGTGCATGTTAGGATACGGAGTATTCTGACACAATTTTATACCGAATGTAGTTTGACCATCCACGTCAGCATAAGTCCATCCTAAGTTACCAGCAGGGTTCAAAGAGAAGTCTTCCATGTCTTCGAAATCGTCGAAGAAGCTTACGGTCTTGTTCCAGTTCAATGTTACATCGGTTGATTCTTCAGCTTGTTCTGCTGTCAAGTTGAACGGAGCAATCGGTTGCAATACAAGGTCAAGGTTGATTTTGTAAGCATTGTCGCTATCAAATGCCTGTTCGTTAGTCTGTATATCCTGGAATCCTTCTTTTGAAGCTTTGATAATGTATTTGCCCTTGTGAACGTTTTCGAATACAACAGCACCGCCTTGTGAAGTAGCTGTATAGTTATATCTTTCATCGTTCAGGTTAAGCAGTGTAACTGTAGTACCCTTATCGAAGTTGATAGCAGTGTTGGCATAGAGATTGACAGTAATTGTGGTATACTGTTCATGTTCTACCAAGTCAGAGAATGTAACAGACGACTGTTTGCCGCTTGCATAGTTTGACTGAACTGCATAGAAGTAATCACCTGCCGGCAGGCTGTTGTATTCTGTATCAATCAAATACAGGTTGCTGAGGTCTTTACCTAATTCTTTCCAAGCTTCCTGGTTTTCTTTGTCTTGTCCGGCAAGTCTCCATACTGTAAATGTGAAGTCTTGGCTTCCTGCTTTTCTAACAACCGGTTCGCTGTAAGTAGAAGCCATACGCATACCTACTTTCTTGCTGAGGTCGTTGCTCAATGTTTCACCGTTGGCACGAATCATGAAGTTGCTTACGCTGATATCGGCGCTACCCCAACCTTTTCCAACTGATATCATTGAATTCCAAGAATTGCGTTGGTAGTCAGAGCATACAGTGACACTTTCGGCATGTCCGATAGCTACGATACATCCGTAAGGAGCCAGGATTGTTTCTGGGAAGATGTGGTTGTTCCAAATCAAACCGTCTTCAGAACTGTAATTGATAGTTGAAACCTGTTTCTTTTCGTAAACAGGAGTTTCTGCTACAGAACCGTCTTTCCGGTAAGCATATACATATACGTCTATCAAATTGTCTTCAATATCGGCAACCAACCAGCTCATGCTACTAAGAGTCATAGGTTCTTTGAAGCTGACACCTACAGATGAATATCCACCTTTGTTGTTCATTTGGTAACGTCCGGCATATTCACCGTTGTCGTTTGCAAAATCTTTTTCACCGAGAGGCATCATCCAAGAGAGGAACATTCCTTTTTCGGTCATGTCTGTGCTAAGGTTAATCGGAGTACCGATATAGTCTTTCAGTGTAATGGTCTGAAGGTCGGTAGTCTCGCTGTTAACCTTTACTTCTGCTTTGTACGAGAACTTGTTTTCTTTCTTGATGGTCAACAAGTAAGACGCAGTTTCAGACTGATGGACATCTGCGATAGTAAATACACCTTCGTTATTGGTCTCGCCTTTGAATTCTTTGGCGCATACCAAGCTGATTGCAGCTCCTGAGATTGGGGCACCTTCTTCGTCTACCACTTTACCGGTAACGGTAGAAACAGGAATTGCTTCCATTTCCAGAGACAAGGTGTTTTCGCCTTCGCCGACAGTTACTTCCTGGTTTTCGATAGATTTGAAGTTCTTGAGTTCAGCAGTAACGGTGTATTTTCCTGCATTCAGGTTTTCATAAACATAAGTGTCACCACCGGTGCCTCTGTACCACATGTCTTCGTAGAAAGTACCTTCCGTACCTTTGAGGGTAACTTCCACATTCTTCATTAATTCCTGTGTAGCTTTGTTCTTGACGGTTACTTCCAGATTGTAGGCTTTGTTTTCGGTCAACTCAAAGCTGTAGATGCTGAAATCACCTTTCCATTCACCCGGAGATGAAGTGTGGGCACCGAAATAGTAAGTACCTGCAGGAGTGTTTTCCGGCAAAGCAAGCAACAGATAGCGATGGCCATCGTAAACATAGTCTTCTGCCAAGATGGTGGTCTGAGCTTCTACGGTAGGTGCACTACCCATGGTGAATTTAATCTGGTCTTCGTAGCTGTAGAAGTTTACTTTGAGGGCATATTTCTTTGTACCGCTCAAAGTGATAGCCGGAGTGAAAATCCAGTCGTCTGTACCTTTACTCCAAGAAGTGCCGATGTGAGCAGCTCCAGTTTCTGCATCCCAATAAAATTTACTGTTACTGCCGGATGTACCATTCAGGTCGACAATAGTCCACTGGTCAAATTCTTCTTGGCTGTCGAAGCCACAGAAGAAATGATCTTCTACATTTTCCATCACTGCATACATTGGCATGCTTACCAATGAAAGCAACAGGACAATGAACAAGTAATTCAAGTGTTTCATAATCAGTTGTTTTTAAGATTGTTATATATAATTGTTTACTGCTTTACGAATTTGCAGGTTTGCATACCGCCTTCTGTTTCCATTGCGATGAAGAAAACGCCTTGTGGCAATGTGCTGATGTTGATAATATCCTGTGCCTGTGCAATGGCTTTAACCAACTGACCGGATGTGTTGTAGATGTAAGCCTTGCGGTAGTCACCTTTCACAAAGAGTTCGTCGGTAGTGGCATATACGTTCACTGTTTCATTGGCAGAGGCAACTGTAGAGATGCTGCTTGCAGCATTGTTGATAAGAGTTGTTTCTGTAGCGTTGTACACCTGGCTGTTGCTGGAGTTGGTTTTATCCAAGTTTGACAAGAATGCCACAATGCGCATTTGTTTGTCTACCCACTCTCCGGGTACGGTGAATGTATAGGTCTTAGAACGGTAAGCAGCGTTGTCGAAACCTATTTCATCTCCCCAAACATCGGTCATCATTTTACGGACGGTGTTGTTGTGATAGAAATTCACTCCATCGCTTGCACCGGCCTGCGGATAGTCCTTGCATTGGATGCTGTCTTCGGTGAGGACAATGTTTAAGCGGATGTCGTTGCCTTTTAGTTTGGCAACATCGCCCGAAGGAACTTCACCGGCTACGGTTACGCTCAGTTGGCGTGAAGCAGGGTCGTATTCCGACTCGATGCCTATTGTAACAAGTGCTTGCGTTGAGAGTCTTTGGTCTAACAGCTTGGTGAATGTATCACGCTGTGGGAAGAATACCGGACCCGGTGTGCTGACTTCATTGTCGGTAGCACCATAAGCTGCCATATTGGTACGGTCCAGCATACCGGCTGGGGCATAGATACTGCCTTTTCCTGTAGCATCTTGGTAGAAGAAGAAATATTTCTCGCTGTCGGGCAATGTCAATGGGTCTGTATACATACCGGCATGGTGAACTACATGTACCACGTCTTTGCGATACATAAAAGCATCTTCGATGGTCTTATGTGCACTCGGGCAGTTCGTGCAGTTCATGGTAGAAAAGTGTTCCAGCAATACTGTGCGGTGTGTGTAATCTTTCTTGGCAATGACGTTCTTTACGACACCATTGTTGTCGGCAGGATACTCATCGTCCATCTCGTTTACCTTGCTGATTTGGATATCCAAGTCGTAGATACCGTTTTTGGCGAAAGTGATGTCGCCCACCTCAACCAAGGCAACTTCGTTACTACCGATTTTAAGACCGCTCACGTTGTGTATAATCGGGTCTTTGCCCTCGATGGTGCTAGTCACCTCCATGCTGTTGATCTCGGCAGCAGCCATGTTGCGTATCACCAGGCGAATCGGAGTCTTGCCTCCGGTTTGTGCGTATGATTGTACTACCACCTCTTCGATGCATGCATCGTTCTGAGGCAGGCTGTTTCCTTCAATGACAGCTTGCAGGTTGTGGCAACCTCCGCTTTGGTGATTCCAAGCGATGTCGGCTTGGTCTTCTTTTTGCAACAGACGTATCCAGTTGCCCATAGAGTTGGCTTTATGTCCATCGAAAGATAGCGGAGTACCGCTACTATAGTATCTGAATCCGACGTAGACTTCTTCTCCGGTGATGTCGAAAGGCTGGTCGAGTGTGATTTCATTCCAACCCAGTTCCAGCTTATCTACTTTTTGTTTGTAGTTGAATGTTCCGGCATTGAGGTTGTTTGTGATGAATACATAGTTGTCTTGTTCGGAAAGATTATCACCAATTGCCAAACGCAACTTTGTAATTTTATTTCCTTTCAGTTTTTGCATGTATTCGGCAGGGAACTGAATGGCACCTTGTATAATAATAGCCATTCCTCCAAGGCCTAAGTTGAGTGCCATGTTTCCATCGGAATATCCGATTCTCATTGTGGTGCACTCTTTATCTGCACCTCTGTAAACTTCAGTGGCAGGTTTTGCTACGGTAGCAACCAGAAGAAGTAGTGCGGTTAGTAAAGTAGAGTGTTTTTTCATACTAGTATAACTGATTAATTAATTATGTAAAAT
>DYCT01000309.1 GCA_019417975.1 Bacteroides sp. | reverse complement strand
ATAGAACACAGTCTTTTCTGCATCTTTCTTATTCCAATTGTGCCATCCTTCCGGCAAAATGTGTCGCCCCAACTCGCAACGAATGAACACGGCTTGTGCATACGGACGCCAAGGTCTGGACAAATAGACTTTCTCCACCCCAGGTTCAGCTGTAAGCCGACAGTCAATGAATACATATCCATGCTTTCTGCCTTTATCGGTAGAAGGAGCCGTCACATATCCATCTCCTTTGCTATGGATAACACAGCGATTGAACACAGCTGTACTCCATCCGAAAATAAAGTCGACAGTACCTTCGATATAGCAATCCTCATAATACAGACTACATGTCTTCCCATATGTATAAAGCGTATCTTGATTACCCAAGAAACGGCAACGGCGGAACACTGCCCTATCGGCACTGACAAAACAAGCGACTGCCTGCCCTACACGTCCGGCTGTATTCTCAAACGTAATATTCTCACAATGAAAATCGGGAGCATAAATATAACACGAAGCCGAACCGCTTGTTGACATATTCTCACCAAACCGATTCTTTTTGCTGGCAAAATCATCTCCACTGACGATTGCCCCATCTTGTCCTATCAATGAGACATTGATTTTACTTTCCGGCACAATCAGCTTTTCCCGATAAACACCTTTACGCACTAAAATAGTGGTACGACCGTTTTTACGAAAATCAGGAATTGCATTAATCGCTTCTTGAATGGTAAAGAAATCGCCTGAACCATCTTTTGCGACTACAAAATCATAATGCCGAACAAATGGTGCTAAGGCAGGTATCTCTTTTGCGATGACGTCTACAGCCAAACCAGCCACTACACGTGCACCGTATATATTAAGATGTGTGTTGTCTTTTTTTCCTTTCGGACAAGTTGCCACCGTATTGGCAGGTACCCACATAAACAATTTACGCGACTCTACCGGCCCTAAATTTTCTACTAAATCGTGTGTAATCTTGTTCATGTCGATAAACAAGACCCTTTCTTCGCGAGCCACCCTACGCGGAGACTCCAAATATGCGCCGTGAGTATCTACTAAACGTTGGCCTTCAAGAAGGTCGGCAGCAGAAGCATCCTTCGGTTTGTCATCGGCCAATACCGCAGTCGAATCTATTCCAAAGCTACGTCGTACAATAGAATTGAACAATACCGGAATACCTCCTTTCTCTTTTGTCTCACGTACAAATCGACGCAAATTAGCATCAAATGTTGTTCCCGGTTCGGTATGGCGCAACGAATCCGGCTTTTCATCATTATGTCCAAACTGAATAAATACATAGTCACCTTTCTGCACCTGAGCAATTACCTTATCCCAACGTCCTTCATCAATAAAACTTTTGGAACTCCGCCCATTCACTGCATGATTGTCTATCCGAATATCCTCGCTAAAAAATCCAGGCAACACATGTCCCCAACCTCGTTCGGGATTTCCTCCATCCAATTTCTTATTAGCCATCGTAGAGTCACCAATCATAAAGATTGTCACCACCCTGTGATCTGATTTGAAAGCCGAAAAGCATAAAAAAGCCACCAGCAACAAAACGAATTTATTTTTCATGTATACTTGATTTAATATTCTATTTCTGCTGCAATATTAGCTATTATAC
>DYCT01000308.1 GCA_019417975.1 Bacteroides sp. | reverse complement strand
CGGGAGTTCGAGCCTCTCCTCCCGTGCTGTTTATTCCTTTTTTCATCTGCTTTCCATTTTTCCCTGTACATTTATTTTTTAAATTAATATTAAAGTAGAATGAAAAAACTAAGCCTAACTTTGATTGCAATGTGCTTCTTGCCATTGCTTACAGTCCAAGCAGACGAAGGTATGTGGTTGTTGCAACTCATGAGAGAACAACACTTAGCCGACCAAATGAAAAAATGTGGTCTGCAAATGGATATCGATGACATTTACAGTCCCAACAAAGTTTCCTTGAAAGATGCTGTAGGTATCTTCGGTGGAGGATGTACCGGTGAAATCATTTCACCCGAAGGATTGATTTTAACCAACCATCACTGCGGTTACGATGCTATCCAACAACATTCGTCAGTAGAACACGATTACCTCACCGATGGTTTCTGGGCAAAGAACCACCAAGAGGAAATCCCTACTCCGGGACTTAAATTTACCTTTATCGAGAAAATAGAAGATGTGACTGCTATCATCCAGCAGAAAATTGACCGTAAAGAAATTACTGAAGCAGAATCATTTGCTTACAATTTCTTAGAGCAATTGTCCGATTCACTTTTCAAAGCAAGTCCATATGCAGACAAATATGGATATAAAAGCGAACTGCTTCCTTTCTACGCAGGAAACCGTTATTTCTTTTTTATTAAAAAAGTATACAACGATGTCCGCATGGTAGGTGCACCTCCCTCGTCTGTAGGCAAGTTTGGTGGTGAAACAGACAACTGGATGTGGCCTCGTCACACAGGCGACTTCTCCATCTTCCGAATCTATGCCAACGCAGAAGGAGAACCAGCTGAATACAACGAAAGCAATATCCCTCTTAAAACCCCTAAACACTTTGCGATTTCACTTCGCGGTATCGAAGATGGCGACTACACCATGGTAATGGGCTTCCCAGGTAGCACCAACCGCTATCTTACTGCATCAGGTATCAAACAGATGATGACTTGCGAAAACGAACCTCGCATCAAGGTACGTACCGCTCGTCAGCAAGTGATGAAGGCTGAAATGAACAAAAGCGACAAAGTACGTATCCAATATGCCAGCAAATATGCACGTTCCAGCAACTATTGGAAAAATGCGATTGGCATGAACAAGGCTATCGTTGACAACAAAGTATTGGAAGGCAAAAAAGATCAGGAAACTCGCTTCGCTGCATTTGCTCAGAAAGTAAACAACAAGGCTTACCAAGAAGTAGTAGAACAAATTGATGCAAAACTGGCCAATAACAATACATTGGAATACCAATGGACTTGCTTAATCGAAGCTATCTTCTCAGGTATCGAATATGGTACTCCTTATCAGGCTATCGACATGTTGATAGAAGGCAAATCCACTAAAAATGAGGCACTCATCGAAAAAGCGACAGAAGCTCTGAAAGAAAGCTATGCAAGCATTCATAACAAAGATTACGACCATGAAGTAGACCGCAAGATTGCCAAAGTGATGTTGCCTCTGTATGCAGAAATGGTTCCAGCCGACCGCCGCCCTGCTTTCTATACTACTATTGAAAAAGAGTTCAAGAATGACTATAACCTAAAATCCGCAACTATCATCCAATACACGATTAAGGGTAGATTTATG
>DYCT01000307.1 GCA_019417975.1 Bacteroides sp. | reverse complement strand
TCTTAACTTAACATTCAATTAAAATAGCTATTGTATCTTTGCAAAGTTGCTTAAACAATCATTCATGGTAGAACAATTCAATTTTGACATTCAGCTGCTTTTTGCCATCCTAAACGGAAAGGTATCGGCTGCTATCAACCGAAAACTGTATCGTAATTTCCGACAAAATGGTCTGGAAATTAGTCCGGAACAATGGACTGTACTGCTTTTCCTTTGGAAAAAAGACGGAGTAACCCAGCAAGAGTTGTGCAATGCAACCTTTAAGGACAAACCCAGTATGACCCGACTCATTGATAACATGGAGCGCCAGCATCTGGTAGTGCGTATCTCTGACAAGAACGACCGACGCACAAACCTCATTTATCTGACAAAGACCGGAAAAGAATTGGAGAAGAATGCCGGAGAGATAGTAGACATCACTCTGCACGAAGCATTGAATGGAGTAACATTGGAGGAACTAAAAATCGGACAAGAAGTATTGAAGAAAATATTCATAAATACACAAAATTAAGTAAGAAAGGTAATTAATTACGACCGGTAATGGTTTTTTCACTGATTTTATTTCGCTGGTAACAGAATTATTCTTTATTTTGTGGCTGGAAAATTATAACTATAAAATACATACATAATGAAAAGCTTATTGAAAAACTTAGGTTTAATCCTAATCCTAATCGGTGCTGTGATTCTTGCTGTTAGCTTCTTCACCGGTAACGTGAACAACAACGTAATCTTGGGCACTTCATTGGTTTTGATGCTTGCCGGCTTGCTCAGCTACATCATCATCAACAAAAGAATTACCGATTAAATCAATCAGAAAATCGGATATAAAAAAAATCCGTTGCTTCAAGAGGCAACGGATTTTTTTTATGAATCAACCAATTTGGTTTAATCTTCTTCGGGAGTAATCAGCTTATAACCCTTACCGTGAATATTGATAATTTCGATAGAGTCGTCTTCTTTCAGATGCTTACGCAGCTTTGTGATATACACATCCATGCTTCGTGCATTGAAATAGTTGTCATCAATCCAAATAGTCTTCAATGCAAAGTCGCGCTGAAGAATCTCGTTAGCGTGTGCACACAGCAAACCCAATAGCTCAGACTCCTTGGTAGTAAGCTTAGTCTGTTTACCATCGATGGCCAAAATCTGTTTTTGCGTATCAAATGTAAAACGGCCA
Source organism: Bacteroides sp. (assembly GCA_019417975.1). Lineage (GTDB taxonomy): Bacteria > Bacteroidota > Bacteroidia > Bacteroidales > Bacteroidaceae > DYCT01. Next base: position 453 of record DYCT01000307.1, on the reverse strand, counting down.
ATCTTGTAGAGATTGCTTTCCTTGCTCTTCTTACCACGCACACGACGCAAAATAGCTTCGATGCGGAAAGTAAGCTCTTCCATACTAAACGGCTTTGTGATATAATCGTCTGCACCAATTTTAAAGCCTTCCAAGATATCTTCTTTGAGAGTCTTAGCAGTCAAAAAGATAATGGGTATCTCTGAATTGGCAGCTCGAATCTCTTGTGCCAAAGTAAAGCCATCTTTCTTCGGCATCATCACATCCAACACGCAAAGGTCATATTTGCTCTTGAAAAAAGCCTTGTAACCAGCTTCTCCATCAGGAAATAACTCTGCAGCATATCCTTTTGCCTGCAAATATTCTCTCAACAACATGCCAAGATTCTCATCATCTTCGCACAATAAAATTCGCAACTTATCATCCATACGAATTACTTATTTAAAGGTAATACAATTATAAATTTAGTTCCCA
>DYCT01000306.1 GCA_019417975.1 Bacteroides sp. | reverse complement strand
CACGTGCAAGCACTTGGAAAAAGAGTGTGTTGAGATCATCATAGTCATGAATCTTGGCTGTTGAAAGAAATTTATAGGCAACATCTCCATTGTGATATTTCAACATCTGAGCCTCCAACAATTTCAGGAAAAGGATGCGATTCATCCAAGTGATACACAGTTCCATTGCAACATTGAATAACCGTTCCTCATAATCGTTCCCATATAGACTACCATTTACGTGGCGCAAACAGTCCTCTGCATCCAGTTGGTTAATGGTATTCTCCAACAATGAAGCCTCGTCACGCCGTTCCACAACTTTGCGTACAATCACGGTTTTGTTGTTCTCTTTGCGCTCCTCAATGCCAATAATATGTAACAGCTCAGTGTAGAATCCACGGTTGAGTGAGTTGCTGTCGTTTTGGAACGATAGCTTCAAGAGGTGTGTGTCGCTAAATATCTTATAAAGTTCGATAAGCTTACGTGAAGTGCTGCCATCTGTTTTATCAAGCAGATGTTGATAGTCCTGTAAGTTGAAGTAAGTGTATTCAAGGCTGTCTTTCACTTCCTCAATATAGGTCGTTGCAATTTCAGTATAGAAGAAGTCGGTTTTGCTACTGGTCTTGCGTCCATCCACAAAATCTTGAAACTCACGACGTAGTTGTTTGTTCTGATAGAATTTACGTTCAAACTCATGGGCATCAAAAATAAAGAATTCATGAATATTGGTAGCGATTAGATATTTAATATCATTGTTCTTCTTACTAACACGTTCTTTAAGATAGTATAGCAATAATTCCTGCAAAGCCTTACGATTGAGATTGTCATTAGAAATCATCTCACCTTTGTTAGTGGTGCTCTTTACCTCAACCAATAATCCTATATTGGACTTGGTAGTTTTATCCAATCGGATAGCCAAATCAATATCCTCTTCGGGAGCCATATAATACGTCTTGTAGAACGTTTCACTGAGGAAATTACGTAAATGTTCTTTCTGCGTTTCTTCTCTTTGCCCATCCACTACATTGTCCCTCAATGTACGAAGGGCATTTTTGAACAGGTCAAAATCTGCCGTTTCAATCGCAACCTGCCTATATGCTTTGTTCAGAACTTGATTCGGTTTGAGTAGTCCCATAATGCTTGGTAAATAAGTTAATAAAATACAAAGGTAGCCTAAATTCTTGATAATAAAGAATGAACGTATTGGTTTAACGAAAGTTTGTTCTACTACCAGCCATTACCAACATACAATAGCAGGCAGTAGATTTGACATGCCCCCGCCTATTATGTTGTAATGCCAGTTAAAGCAACCACATGATTATCTTCCTTAGCACTTCTCATTTGCGGCAACATCAGTACCTCATTCAATCTCTGGTTGTTTTCTATGCCTATATGCTTATATCCATATCGTGGCGCATATTCCTTGAAGAACCGCACGGGTACGTCATCCCAAGGACAAAGCCTTGGTGGAAAATGCTGTGAAACTGCTTTACCGCTCGGTGTATGCTGACATCGAAGGGCTTGTGTTCAACTCGCTGGAATCTCTGAATGCGGCCATCTTCGAATCGCTCTCGACCTTTAACGGACACAGGGTGAGTGGACGTCCCCTGTCCAGACGGGAACAGTTCGAGCAGATTGAGTCCGACTGCCTCCGCCCGCTTCC
>DYCT01000305.1 GCA_019417975.1 Bacteroides sp. | reverse complement strand
TGAGGTGTGCCATGTCTATCGGCAAGTTTGTTTGCGTTCCTTTAAGTGCAGGATTGTTATTCTCTTCTTCTGCTTATGCTCTTGAAAATTGTGTTACGCCTCCGTCCTGTGAGGAACTGGGCTTCACTGTTAACGTTGAAGATTGTGACGGTTCTTCCCTCAAATGCCCATGGGATCTTTCTAAAGCTGCCTGCAAGGTTAACACCAACAAACCAATCAGCTGTACTGTCGGTTCTGTTCTGGATGGAGATCAACTTTGCTATGAGGCCGGTAAATTACCGGATGGTATTTCCCCGATCGGTATCGTATTTGATGAAGAAAACCGGCTCGCCGTGGCTCTGACGGATGTAAAGAAAGACGGTTCTGCCGATAGCGAGACAATGTATTGGGCTGAAAAATCTTATGATATTCCGTCGTTGAAGGATTGCCAATATAGCGATGGAGATGCAGCAGTGGATAGTTGTGGTATAGACGGAAGAGCCAATACAACAGCGATATTAGGCTGTGGTAGTAATTGTGGAACGAGATATGCAGCAAAAGCGGCCAATACATATAATCCGAGCAATTGCAGTGCAGATTTTTGTAAACAAAACCAATGGTTTTTACCAAGCATGAGGGACTTGGTGAAGATTTATGCAAATAAGTCAATTATCAATGCGAGCTTGAGCTTGCTAAGCAGTTTTGGCGCAAAAGCGTTAACAGAAAGTTATTACTGGTCCTCTACCGAGCACAGCAATACTTACGCATGGAGGTTCCATATGGGTAGCGGTTATAGGGTCTGGAGCGGTAAGACTGGTAGCAGCTACGTTCGTCCGGTGGTGAAGTATTAAAGAAAGGAATTAGAGTAAATAATCAGGTTGGGAAGCAGATGCATCTTTTTCAAAAAAGGCAATATGCCCGGAATGAAGAACATCGAAACAACCGGAAACAAAAACTTTTACCCATTTGCCTATCTCTAAAATAATGCGTCCGGATTTTATCCGGACGCAACAAATAAAAGTTAAGCCAGAAAATAGTCACGCAGATAAGCCGGTAGATCAGCAATATTCACACGATGCTGTTCCATGGTATCACGGTCCCGAATAGTGACACTTTCGGGTTGATTCTCGATTGTTTCGAAATCAACCGTAATGCACAGAGGGGTTCCGACTTCATCATGACGACGATAGGCCTTGCCGATGTTTCCGGTATTTTCTAAAGCAACGCGGCCAATTCCCAATTTCAACAGATTTTGCTTGATTTCGTGGCATTTGGCCATAATCTGTTCATTATTCTTTTTCAGAGGGATAACAGCAACTTTAATCGGTGCCAAATGTTTTTTCAACTTCAAAACAATACGGCTGTTGCCCTCACCTAAATCTTCTTCCTCATAGGCTTCGGTCAAAACCGCCAAGACACCGCGGTCAACCCCCATTGACGGTTCGATGACAAAAGGAACCACCCAGGAATTAGTATCATCATCACGAATGCAGAGTTTGGTTGTCGAATCACTATTGGGATGACAATGAGATGTCAGGTTTAACTCGTCCTGCCCTTTGGTGTGATTACCCAAATCATAGTCCGTCCGGTTGGCAATGCCTTCCAACTCTTCCATTCCGTGCGGAAACTGATATTCAATATCATAGCAGGCTTTAGCATAATGCGCC
>DYCT01000304.1 GCA_019417975.1 Bacteroides sp. | reverse complement strand
AGCCACCGCACCGGTCAGGTTCACCTTTTTCTGTGCACCATAACCTACTACGACAACTTCATCCAACAATTCCGTATCATCTTTCAAAACAACCTTCATTACCGAAGTTGCCTTGACTTCTTGAGTAGTATATCCCACAAATGATACTTGCAGAATAGCACCGGGCTTTACATTTAATTTGGAAACTCCATCCAAATCCGTAATGCCACCATTGGTCGTACCTTTCTCAATGACATTGGCACCAATAATAGGTTCACCTTTTGTATCTACAACTGTGACAGTTACAGAGATAGATTGCATCTGTTCTTGTACTCCTTGTGAGTCGTTGGATGCTGTTTGGGCAGCCATCACGTTGCCACTGCCTAAAAACAGAGCACAGATTGCCACCGCCGTAAAGAACTTACCATTGGCAAGTCCTCGTTTTTTGCGATCTTCATTCATAAGTGATTGATGATTTTGTTAATTAAACCAGTTTTTCAAAATTAGGGTAAGGGAATCATATAGTTCGGATTAGTCAGACTATTTCCGAAGGCTTCTTTAATTTCTCATAGGCGTTTTCTTTATTTAAAGGTTCACATTTTTATATTATCTCTCTTTTTTCTATTTATTTACCAAGTCCAGACGGAACTTGGAATTCAGTCAGATAGTATCTTATTATTAGTCTGTTATCGTCTTGTTTTGACTAAAACGCGGTTGCGTTGGAAAAGTGGGAATACTTTGTTGGATGATTGAGGATATGAGCAAAAGGGAGATGTATGGCCAGCAAAATGATTTTTTCTTGAAATAGCCTTGGAAAGATTAAAAAAAGCTATATATTTGTATTCAATTCTAAAACTAACTACCTATGAAACTAATTGCAGAAAGTGGTTCTACGAGAACAGAATGGGCGCTGGTTGAAGATAATCGTCTGATACAGCGAGCCTTCACAGAGGGCTTAAATCCTTTCTTTCAAACGAGAAGAGAGATTAGCCGAAGTGTGCGGTTAGGATTACCCGAGCATTTTTTCAAAAGGAAATTGGAACAAGTCTATTATTATGGTGCCGGATGTACTTCTTATGAAAAGAAAAATGTATTGGGAGCTTCATTGGTAGCACAATTCAAAACTCCAATTCAGGTAGAGAGTGATTTGCTGGCAGCTGCACGTGGCTTGTTCAAATGCGAGGCCGGCATTGCTTGTATTTTGGGAACCGGCTCAAACTCATGTTTTTATGATGGGAAAATCGTTGTAAAGAATGTCCGGGCAGGAGGTTACATCCTGGGGGATGAGGGTAGTGGTGCTGTATTGGGCAAAATGTTTTTGTCTGATGTACTGAAAGGTTTGGCTCCTAAAGATGTAACGGCGGATTTCTTTGAGAAGTTCCGTATAAGCCCGAATGAGGTTATGGAATCTGTGTATAACCGCCCGTTCCCCAATCGCTTTTTGTCTACTATATCTTATTTTTTGGCTGATTATACCAATGATGACTATGTATTTGAGCTGATTACCGGTAATCTGAGAAATTTCTTTACTCGTAATGTCTGCCAATATGACTACAAAAATTATCCTATTCGTTTTGTGGGTTCATTGGCTTACAGCTACGCGACCATTTTGCGGGAAGTTGCCCGTGAATTTGGCATCGAACTGGAAATCATTGAAGAAACACCAATGAATGGCTTGATTGAATTCCATTCTTTAAATATAGAAGAACCTTAAATTCTTTATATAATAAGGTGTATAAC
>DYCT01000303.1 GCA_019417975.1 Bacteroides sp. | reverse complement strand
CATAGATTTTCTTTCTCATAATCCTACATTTTTATGCAGCAAAGGTATGCAATATTCTTAAATAATTGCATTCTTTTCCTTAATTAGTTGGTTTTTGCGTAATTTTGCGCGTACATATAGAGCAAAAACATCTTTAAACTTAGTCAGTTGTTATAAAAGCATGAAAGTAACCTTTCTTATGTTGGGGCGTACGGTGGAATCTCATTTCATCGCAGCTATCGAGGATTATACAGCACGTATTAAACATTCTTTACCATTCGAATTGGAAGTGATTCCGGAACTGAAGAATACCAAAAGTTTGTCGGAGGAGCAGCAGAAAGAGCGAGAAGGTGATTTGATATTGAAAGCACTTCAGCCCGGTGACTATGTCGTATTGCTTGATGAGCATGGCAAAGAGTTTCGGTCGGTCGAATTTGCAATGTGGATGGAACGGAAGATGCAACAGGTGAACCGGCGCTTAGTGTTTGTTGTGGGAGGACCTTATGGATTTGCTTCGAAAGTATATGGAGCTGCTTCGGATAAAATATCACTTTCGAAGATGACTTTCTCTCATCAGATGGTCCGGTTGATTTTTGTGGAACAGCTTTACAGAGCCATGACGATTATCCAGGGAGGGCCTTATCATCACGAGTAGAAGGGTCTTATATCGGCTTTTTGGCCAATATTTACCATAGTTGAGTCAATTTGTAGACATTGCGCTGTAGCCTTTCCTCTACTTTTGCCTTCAAGAAAATTAACAAGACATGAGAAACATATTACGTTATTTATTGGGAGGCATTGTTCTCTTGGTAGCTTTGCAGGCAAATGCTCAGTTGTCTGCTTTTGATTTGAATAAACCTATTGGCTTTGGTGAGAATGTTACCGGTGGAGACGGAGGTATTGATATTACAGTGACAAATAGTGCAGAGCTGAAAACGGCACTTAAGAAAGGGTCTGTTGCTAAAAACATTTATATAAAAGGAGCGATTGAGGTCTCTACGATGATTAGTGCAGAAGTATCGAATGTGACGATATATGGTTTGCCGGGTTCATACCTTTACAATACAAACCGTACCCGTTCCGGTTCCGGAATCCTTTATTTTAAGCGAGGTAATAATATTGTATTGCGCAATCTGACTTTCAAGAGCGCAGGTGCATACGATGTAGATGGAAATGATAATCTTTGCATCGACAAATGTACCAATGTATGGGTAGACCATTGTGATTTTCAGGATGGTGTAGACGGTAATTTCGATTGTAAGAATGCATCCGATGACATTGCGGTGACTTGGTGTCGTTTTCGTTATCTGATTAAACCGATGGCCGGTGGTTCAGGTGGCTCTAACGACCATAGATTCAGTAATCTGTGGGGCTCAAGCGATTCTGCTACAGGCGACCGCAATCATTTGAAAACTACTTTCCAATTCTGTTTATGGGAGGATTGTGCAGGCCGAATGCCTCGTGTGCGTTTTGGTAAGGTGCATCTCATCAACTGCTATTATGCTCCGAAACAGGATGCAAAGTCGGTGCAGTGTGGTAATGAGTCGAATATCTTCATTGAAAATTGCCATTTTGATGGGATACAACTTCCTTGGGCGAATTATGCTACAGACAATTCATTCTATTATCTGACCGAGCAGGGTAGTCTGTTTACCGACTGCTCTCGTCCGACGGAACCCGGAAAAGATGCATCGTTTGTGCCGAACTATGCTACAGCAGTGAAAGCTGTTCCGGCTACAGAAGTAAAGGGTGCGGTGTATGGTGAGTATGGTGCAGGAGCTACACTCAATGTGGTGGAAAAGAAATGAGGAAAGGTTATTTATTCAGCAGTAAGGATGGAGCTTTCA
>DYCT01000302.1 GCA_019417975.1 Bacteroides sp. | reverse complement strand
GCATCTGTCATCTTAGCTTGATATTCTTCTAACATCATGTTGAATGTAATGGGTGCGCCTTCTGTTTTCTTGTATGCTTCTACAATGGCTTCACTTAGTCTGTTATTCATATTTGCACTGGCTGATACTCGGTCAATTGAGCATAAAGCCGAAGCCATTTCGGATGAATAAAGATTTATTTCGTTGATAGGGCGGTCTGTGAAATCTTTGAACGGCGTGAATGGTAGAGGATGCTCAATAGGGTCTAAGATGCAACTGCGATCCACATCGAAATGTGTGAGCCAATGATTGTTCTGAATATCGCTAAACTCGCCTTTATAGTCGAAAAGCAGGAAGTTTACTGGGTATTGCGATTCTGACGACAACGCCCTGAATTGCTGCATCAATACAGCCAAGAGGTTGGTTTTTCCCGAACCAGTGGCACCGGCAATAATGATTTGTGAGTTGGTAATGTCTCGGCTGTTGATGTCGAGAGTAGCTTCCATTTCCACATCACCATAGTTGCCGATAATCAAGTTCAGCGCAGGAATATCTTTTACCATTGCCACCTTATTGTTTACTGCATATAAGATGGAATCCAAATTGTTATCAGCCAACAGGTAGTTTCTACCACGCAGCATTTCAGCGGCAATGATGCGAGATAACACGGCATTTTGCGACCAATCTATATTCAGACTGGCGTAGCGCAATTTTAGCAGCGCGGAGTACAAGGTAGATAAATCGTGCATCGTAAAGAAACTCGGAACGATACGTGCCGATGTAGTAGAAAGCTGTATATCCTTGTAATCTTCCTCCTTGCGTTCTGTAGTCAAACTCAAACCAACTATAAAGCAAATACGCATTACTTTGTTTGTGGTCAGACTTGCACGTTTCTCTCTGTCTACGGTGCGCGACAAATTTATCTTGCTCTCAATAAGCTCCTTTACTTTACTGATTTCGTCAAGAATTCCCTCCATCTGACGGGTATTTGAAAAGTTTATTATGTTCATAACTATTTACTGATTAAGGGGTATTCCAAAATAGCCTTCGTCTATAGTCGTATTCTGTTCCTCTACATTACGATGCAGAGTATATGTCTTCGAGATGAATGGCTCCAATTTGATGTAGTCGCTATCCGTGCGTATTTCCGACGTGGTACAGAGCAGAATGGTCTGTTCTGCCAATTGTGGAAAGTATTCTTCCATCAAAGCATCACGGCTTTCATTGTCGAGTACCCCCATCACGGTATCAATCATAACCGGTGGGTTATAGTCGCCAAGGTTGCGTAGCACTTTCAACAGTACTTGTATGAATATCTGTTTGGATGCAGCGTTTAACTGGTTCAGCGATATTTCATTGCCGGCACTATGATAGAGTTTGATATTAAAATTCTCCATGCTGTCCGATAATTCCACACGCCCGACGTGTCCTTTGTATGATACAAGCAGACGGTTGAGTTGCGACTGCATCTCTGTTTCTATCTGTGTTTTTTTCTTCTTCAGCAGATTGTCTGCCACTTTATCGAAGAACGGACGCAACTTAACAAGCGTGTCAAATTTCACATCCGGTTCCTGCTGTATCTGTACATCGAACTGATGAATACGTTTCTCTAAACGTTGAATCTCGTTTTTGAGACTATCTTCTTGCGTTTTCAGCTTATCCACAGAGCGTTTGGCATCTTCATAATTGGCTATTAGTAAACCGTTGCCTCCTGCTTGTGTCTGTTCAAGTGTGCGCTTCTCGGTTCTAAGATTATCCAGATTGGCCAGCTGTATTTCCATGTCCTGTCTTTTGCGGTCAATCGAAACGAATTGGTTGCCATTGCCTTTTTTCGGCAGTTCCCGAAGCGCATCCACCTCGGCAGTGTTCAAGTAGTCGTATGGGTCTTTGGCA
>DYCT01000301.1 GCA_019417975.1 Bacteroides sp. | reverse complement strand
GGCTATCTTATAAAAAAGTTACACTACACTGCATCCGCTCTATCGGACCAGTCTTCTGAAACTCACATCTTTCTTGAACGTAAAATATTTGTTTACCATAAAATTGACCGCACCGTAAACAAAGAGTCCCAAAAACTGAGCTAAATATTCATTGACCTGCAATGTATCTCTCAATGTATTGAAGAAAACAAACTGGCAGCCATAAGCAACAGCAAAAGCTACCAAAAAGAAAAACACCTCACGCCACACATTGGTTTTCCGTGCTTGAAACACCCACAGTTTGCTCCAAACAAAGTTGTTAACCAACGCTGCTATATAACCCACAGCATTGGAAAACTCTTCGTCGAAATCAAGGAACTTTCGCATCATTACATAAATAACATATGTAATGACGGCATTGGAAAAACCTACGATGGTAAAACGTACGATTTGTGTACTCTTCTTGTTTGCCATTCAAAAAAAAGCAAAGAGGCAAAACAATGTTTTACCTCCATGCCATCTAAAATTTATTTATCTTCTTTGATATCTACCACCAAATTCAGCTCATCTAACTGTTTCATATCCAAATAGCCCGGAGCATCAAGCATCACATCACGGCCCGAATTGTTCTTCGGGAATGCAATGCAGTCGCGAATAGAATCCAAACCGGCAAACAAGGAAACCCAACGGTCAAGTCCGTATGCCAAACCACCATGAGGAGGTGCACCATACTTAAAGGCATTCATCAAGAAGCCAAATTGTTCTTCTGCCTTTTCTGGAGTAAAGCCCAATATCTCAAACATCTTAGCCTGCAATTCCGAATCGTGGATACGGATAGAGCCACCACCCACTTCTACGCCGTTCACAACCATATCATAAGCATCAGCACGCACAGCAGCCGGATTGGTATCCAACAAAGGTATATCTTCGTCTTTCGGATGAGTAAACGGATGGTGCATAGCCATCAAGCGACCTTCTTCCTCGCTCCATTCGAACATCGGAAAATCGACCACCCAAAGGCAAGCAAACTTATTCTTATCGCGCAATCCTAGTTGACTACCCATCTCCAGACGCAATTCGCACAACTGTTTACGAGTCTTCATGGCATCGTCGCCACTAAGAATCAAAATCAAATCGCCCTGTTTTGCTTGGAAAGCTTCTTTCAGCTGCTGAAGTACCTCTTGGCTATAGAATTTATCCACGCTCGATTTTACATTACCATCTGCTTCGACACGAGCATAAACCATACCTTTAGCACCGATTTGCGGACGTTTCACAAAGTCTGTAAGCTGGTCAAGCTGCTTACGGGTGTAGCTGGCAGCTCCTTCCGCGCAAATACCACCAATGTAAGCTGCATTATCAAATACAGAGAAACCGTGACCTTTCAGTACATCCATCAATTCAACGAACGGCATACCGAAACGCAAGTCAGGCTTGTCGCTACCATAATATTTCATAGCATCGGCCCAAGGCATACGCATAAACGGCTCGGTAAGCTCTACACCGCGTAAAGTCTTGAACAAATATTTGGCCATGCCTTCAAAAAGTTCGATTACATCATCCTGCTCTACAAAACTCATTTCACAGTCTATCTGTGTAAACTCCGGCTGACGGTCGGCACGCAAATCCTCGTCGCGGAAACATTTTGCAATCTGAAAATAGCGATCGAAACCAGACACCATCAACAGTTGCTTCAAGGTCTGTGGTGACTGAGGCAAAGCATAGAACTGCCCCGGATTCATACGAGAAGGTACCACAAAGTCGCGTGCTCCTTCGGGAGTAGAACCGATAAGTACCGGAGTCTCTACTTCGATAAACCCTTTGCTATCAAGATATTTACGCACTTCGATAGTCATCTTATGGCGCAACTCCAGATTCTTACGTACTGCATTACGGCGTAAATCAAGATAACGATACTTCATACGGATATCATCACCACCATCAGTATTATCT
>DYCT01000300.1:1727-1940 GCA_019417975.1 Bacteroides sp. | reverse complement strand
GAATAATAGGCTTCGATATGGCTTCCTAATATAAAATGTGGACTCAAAGGATAGTAGTCATTCCTTTTATAGGATATTTGGAGCCATTGGTGTTTTTGGTTGAAAGTGGAATTCAACTCTGGAGATTTTCCAGACTTCAAGTGTTCGTTGCCAATGAATAGTTGGGCTATCAAATCCTCTGAGGAACCTTTGTTGGCAAACTGTCTGGCGTTT
>DYCT01000300.1:0-1717 GCA_019417975.1 Bacteroides sp. | reverse complement strand
CTCCAAATAGTAGATAAGTGCTTTTATCAAAACGTTTGTGGTCATTGAAATCGACGATATCGCTTTGTACATATTGGTCTTCTATATTTGCTATTCCGACTCCAAATTCAGCTTTCTTTTTAGAAAGAAATGGCAATGCTACTTTTAACTTGGCAAATCGTTCTTTCTTCTTGGTAAATGCCGGCTTGTCGCTACCGGAAAACAATTTGTCTTTCTTGAAATAATCGAATGTAGAAATAGATGCTATAAATTTATACGAAGTAGGGATTTTTGTCGAGAAGTCGATACGGGCAGTAAATTGCAAATTATTATACACTTTACCTAGCTGTCCGTCGAACATGAACTCTTTGGAATAGAAGTTTAAGTCTTGGTATGACAGACCGAAATACATTTGGTTTGATGTACTTGAAGAAACGCTACCTCCCACACGGATAGAGAAGTTATCCTCCATTTTTACCTTCAGATGCAAATCGTAGGCTTGTCTTTCGGCATCGTATTCGGCATGAGGGATAATTTCGGAGATGATATTATCGGAAAGCAATCGGAAATAACCGGTTTTAAAATCCTCGTAGGTGAATAACTCGTTTTCATCCTCGTGAAATTCTTTCTTGATGAATTTTTGTTGCTGTGGATTGGCGCCTTCTACCGTTATTTTTCGGAATCGAAGTTCCGGGATATTGCTTTTAAAAATCAATCTGCGTAAACGTACATTGTCTGCATTTACGCGACGGTGAATACGTCCTTTGATAGAGTCCATCAGGCTAATGGTGCGGTTGTATCCGATGTCGTGCAACTCTTTCAGCCGGTTAAAATCCATTAAGCTTACATCGGTGTATCGAAATCGCATTAAGATTCCCAATGAATCGGGCAGGGTATAGTCTGTCTTCTGCATAATCATGCTTTCCAATTGAGAAATAAGGTCTTTCTCATTGGGTCTGGAAGCGTTGGAAGAAACAATACTACCAATGATGATGTCGGGCTTGAAGTCTTGGCGCATCACATCGGTAGGGAAGTTGTTGTAGATACCTCCATCGTAAGTCAGCACGCTGTCTATTTCTATTGGTTTAAACATGACTGGGAAACTCATGGAGGCTCTGACTGCATCTCCTAAGTCGCCTTTTCTCATCACTAGTTGCTTTTTGTTATATACATCCGATGCTACACAACGGAAAGGGATAAATAGCTTATCGAAGTTCCCTTGGCAGACGGCAGTTCCCGGTGCATATAATTCCAAGAAAGCCAGATTCATCTGCAATGGGTTTACCACGCTGGTAGGAAGAATCTGAGGTTTGCTATCTTTTAGCTTTTTAAAGTTCAGGCGGATATTGATAAATTCCGGAGTAGGCTTGTTCTCCTTGAAATAATACATATATTTCTCTTCTACTTGTGCTGTGTACCACCGTTTGAACTCTTCCGACTCAAGCAAAGCTTCCATATCATCGGGAGAGTATCCCATGGCGTAGAGAGAACCAATGATGGCACCCATTGATGTTCCGGCTATGTAGTCGATGGGTATGTTGTTCTCTTCCAATGCCCTGATTATTCCGATATGTGTCAGACCCTTGGCTCCTCCACCGCTCAAGACTAGACCTACAGTCTGTGCATGTAGTTGACCAGACAGTATAAAGAGTAAGACAAGGATGATAGAGGTTATTTTGCTTAATTTTTTCACTTGGCAATCGTTTTTATCTTAAGGGTCAAATATAACCATATTTAC
>DYCT01000030.1 GCA_019417975.1 Bacteroides sp. | reverse complement strand
GTATAAATATACATCTTTATACATTTTGACAGTTTGCTACTCTATCGGTTTACTACCAATCGGAGATGATAGTCGAAAGCAGAAGCAGAAATGCAGTCGCGACTTTATTTCCGCCCACACAGTTCCTTAAAGTCGCAATAGCGACAATGGTCTTCAATCGTGGTCTGGTCGAACGGGACGGACGGATTGAAGATTTCAGCAAGTAAATCGTTCAACAGGCTTCTAAACTCATCCGCCCACGGACGGAAATCGTCGACCATGACTTTCGCTTTCGACGGTCCTATCTCGATGGACGACGAATCGCTTTGATGGATGTACAGCAACGTAGGTGTCACCCGGACTAATCCGGCAGAGAGAGACGAATCGCCTAACTGATGCTGCATGACATAAGCATAGAGAAAGGCTTGAAAGATATAATTCGAACGCTTATCGGACGGGACGAACAAATCGGCAATTGCTTCACAGCTCTTCGCCTTGCCACCGGTCTTGTAATCCAATATCCGCAACGTGCCGTCCTTACTATCCATACGGTCGATAATCCCACCGATACGGGTATGCAATACTTCATCGCCCAACGGTACGTCTATATCGAGCGATGCCGGATACTCTGTATGCTCCAGCACGAAAGGTGCATAAGCAGCATCGCGCACCAGCAACCGGCGCAGAAACGAAACAATAACCGAGGCGTTAATCATCTGAACGCCATTATACTCCGGTTTCTCGTCCGGGCTCAAGTGAAAGAACAATTCTTTGAACGCCCGGTCCACATAGTCTTGCAAACGGGCGTCGTCGGCCAAGAGCTTGTCCAAATCGTCTTTACGAACCAACTTGCCGTGAGCTTTCAAATCATTATAAACCATTTCTGCCGAACGATGGAATATACTTCCAAACAACGCCGAATCTATTTCTGCGCTCACCTCGTCCACCGGCTTCAGTCCGGCAACATATTTATAGTAGAAGCGCAACCTACAGTCGAGGTAGCAGTTCAATGCCGACGGTGTGAAACGAACTCTCGTATCGGCCTCATTACACAAGAAGCGACGACGCAAACGCTGCACCACATCGGCCGACTTTTCAACCTTGATGGCAGGAATAGACCACAGCGCCTGCCCGGCATCCAAAAACTTTTGTGCATAAGCATGAGGTGACTCTATCAGATATTGCAACAGGAAGCGCGACCGTTCTCCTTTGTTCAGTCCATCCATCGAGGTGTTATAAAGCAAGGTGACATCTTCGGCTCGTTGCAGCAGACGATAGAAATAATACGCATACACGGCATTCTGATGCTCGATGGTAGTCATGCCGAAAGCCTTCCGCAAGTTATAAGGGATGAACGAATTCTCTCCTTCACCCTGAGGAAGCAACCCCTCGTTGAGCGAAAGCATCACCAGATGACGAAAGTCGAGGTTGCGTGTTTCCAATACTCCCATCACCTGTACACCGATGGCCGGCTCGCCATGGAAAGGGATAGACGTAGCAGAAAGCACTCTGTCGAGCAAACGTCGGAAAGTAGTCGGACTGACGATAAGTCCCCCCTCCTCTATCAGTGTGCGAAACCGTGCAACCACTGTATACGACTTGAAGAGCGACTCGCGATACAGCTGCTCCAAGGCATCGTCGGGCTGACGCTTGCGGTAAAGCGATGCGATTTGCTCCAAAGCCTGCAAAAGATAGTCGCACAACGACAGGTTGCCTTGAATCGGAACAAACACAGAGCTTAAAGTTGCATCGACATGCAACTCATCGGGATGTGGATAAAACCGATTGTTCTCTGTAAGTGTGCGTCGCAGCTCCTCGGCTTTCTCGCTCAATAAGCACATGTAGGGATGCTTCAACAGCGATACGACCGAAGCGTATATAAAACGTCCGGTATTTGCCCGATAGTCTTCTTGCAGGTTCAGCAGCAAAGAAACAAAGCTATAAACAGGTGTCTGCACCATCGGGAATCCCATCGTAATATTAACCTGTCTGGAAGAGGAAATGCTGTTTACTACTGTCTGCAACAACGATTCATTGCAAAGCACAATGGCGCATTCCTGCTCTTTCACATCCGGCTTGTCATCGCCGAAGGTCCGTTTCATCCATTGACCTAAATAGCGGGCTTGTGCATTCTCGGTAGGCGCACCAATGATATTCACCTGCTTGGGCTTGACAAAACTATCGAAGCTACAATCCGACAAAGCCTGCGGGAACTCCTGCAAATTGCGCCGGATAAACTCACCTGCTTCGCGATTGTCTTTCATGTAAAACGCATCATAGTCCCAATAGAAAAGAGCCTTCCCGGCATCGCGCAACTGCCCGAACAGTTGTCGCTCTACCTTATTCAATACATTAAAGCCTACAAATACATACGCTTCAAACGGCAAGTCGTCTGCATTCAGATTATCCAAAGCATCCCGATAAAGCATTCCTTCATAAGCTATGCCTTGTTCCCGCAAGCTCGACCGGAAATGATGATACACCGTTCCGAGTACATTCCATACCGACAGAAAACGCTCTTTCAGTTCGGTCTGCTTCTCAATCGAAAAGTTATGAAAGAATTGACGTATCGCGTCCTCCTGTTCTTCATCCAGGAAACCGACCCCGGCAAACAGTTCCTTCCAGTCGCTCAAATTCGAGAACAAGCGGTCGGCATCCACCAGATTCTTGTCGACATCATCAAAGTCGCTAATCAGCATCTCTCCCCAAAAATAGAAATCATCGAGGGTTTCTGTACGACCGGTTTCAGCTCCAAACACTTTGTACAGCTCGCACACCAATTTGATGCTATCGCCCAACTTCAATGCAGACAGTCCGCCAAACAAGCTACTGATGCTCATATAAGAAGGTGTCCAGACAGGAGTATCGGACAACTGGGCCAAAGCTTGATTGAAAAACAAGCCGGCACGCTTATTGGGAAAGACAACCGCCACTCTGGACAAGTCGTTTCCATACCTGTTCAGCAAATCTTGTGCAACTAATTTAAGAAATGTTTCCATATACAATTACATTCATAGCCTTGCAAAGATACAAATATCCCAAAAAAAGTTTATATTTGCCCATCTAAAAACAATAACTCATTTTAACTTTAGAAACATTATGAACAAACGGACTCTTTCAATCCTCATGTTGGCAGCTGCATTCAGTGGCGTACAGGCTCAGCAAAACGGAGGCATTTCAGCTGAAATGATGCAACAAATCAGACAAGCGTATCAGAATACGCCGCAAGACAAAGCAATCCACAATGCACTGGCCGGCACAAGCATCAATGTATTGGCCCTAAGCCAAGAGAACTTGCCCAACTTCGACACTTACTTCTCACACAAAGTCGAGAATAAAGGCATCACAAACCAGCAAAGTTCCGGACGTTGCTGGTTGTTTACCGGCCTCAACGTGATGCGTTCTAAAATGATAGCACGCTTCGGTATGGGCGAATTCACATTCTCTCCTTGCTACTGCTTCTTCTTCGACCAGCTGGAGAAATCGAACTTATTCTTGCAAGGCGTTATCGACACAGGTAAGAAACCGATGGACGACCGCATGGTGGAATGGCTCTTTAAAAACCCATTGAACGACGGCGGACAGTTTACCGGTATTTCCGACATCATCGGCAAATATGGTGTAGTACCTCAAGAAGTAATGCCCGAAACCTTCAGCAGCAACAACACCTCACAGATGGCGATGCTCTTGAAAACTAAGTTGCGCGAATTCGGCCTCATCCTGCGCGAACAAGTAGCCAAAGGCACCAAAGCTTCGGTATTGGAAAAGAACAAGACCGAGATGTTGGGCACCATCTACCGCATGTTGGCTCTGAACCTCGGCGAACCTCCTACAAAATTTACTTGGACCCGCAAAGACGCTAAGGAAAATCCGGTCAACACCAAAGAATATACTCCGCTCTCATTCTACGAAGAATATGTAGGAGCCGACTTGACCGGCAACTATGTAATGCTGATGAACGACCCCAATAGCGAATACTATAAATGCTATGACATCGACTACGACCGTCACAGCTACGATGGACGCAACTGGACATACATCAACCTGCCTATCGAAGATATCAAGGAAATGGCTATCGCTTCTATCAAAGACAGCACCATGATGTACTTCTCTTGCGACGTGGGTAAATTCTTAAACAGCAAACGCGGCTTGCTTGATACAAACAACTTCGACTACGAATCGCTGATGGGTACAACCTTCGGTATGGACAAGAAGCAACGTATACAAAGCTTTGCCAGTGGCTCTTCTCACGCCATGACCTTGATGGCTGTCGACCTTGATGAAAATGGTAAGCCCAAGAAATGGATGGTAGAAAACAGCTGGGGACCTTCAAACGGTTACAAAGGTCACTTGATTATGACCGACGAATGGTTCAACGAATACATGTTCCGTTTGGTAGTAGAAAAGAAATATGTACCGGCTAAAATCCTGGATATCCTGAAACAGAAACCTATCCACTTGCCAGCATGGGATCCTATGTTTGCTAACGAACAGTAAACAGTTTTTCAAATCATAGAGGGCGGTCTGAACACTTATCAGCAAGACGAAACACGCCCTCCCTTACATTGCCCCTGTCCAACCCGAATCAAAGGTTTGTTCAGGGGCTTTTTCCAACCCTCATTTAGGAATTCTATCTAATAGCCGGATATCAAAGAAGCGGTTATAAACCCAACGGAAAACCCAAGAAATACCATCCGAAGAAAAAGGCAACCCACCCAAGCCCAATGACTAAAGTGTAGCGCCAGATGTACCGAAACAAATCGATATAACCTATCTCTGGTGCATAATGCAACAAACAAGCCAGAACAAAGGGCATATAAAACATAAACGGAGTAATGGCATTGGTCGTACTGTCACCGATACGATAAGCACACTGCACCCAATCGGGCGAAATGCCCATGCCAACAAACAGAGGGATAAACAAGAAAGAAAGCAACGACCACTTGGCTGTCGAGGATACCATAAAGAGATTCAGCACAGCGATGACGGCAATGAAAAGCAGCAAAAAGGCATCGCCGGATAGCGAAAGCGAAGACAACCACCAAGCCCCACGCACAGCTATCCACTTATCCAACTGTGAATAAGAAAAGCAAGCCATCAGCTGCGAAGCAAAAAAGGCAAGAACAAAATAGACGCCCATTGTAGGAAACTGTTGTGTCAAGCCACGCACCACATCAGCATCTGTGCGATAACGCCCCAAGGCAAAAGCATAGACCACCCCCATCAATCCCAAACCTAAAGAAAACAAGAACAAAGCCCCCACAATAAACGGAGAACGAGTCATTCCTCCTGTAATGCCTCGCAATATACCCCAAGGAGAGAACGTAGCGAATGCTATAATCAACAGATACAACAAACCCACCAACCAAGCCAAGACAAAAGGTCTGCGCTCTTTGCGCGAAAGCGGATTGGGCTCTGACAAAAACAACTCCGATTCGTAAGCCCCCAACCGATGCACCAACCTCCGGCTAAGCCAAAAGATAAGTACCATCAGCAAAACAGTGGAAGCCCCCATGAAAAAGCTATTGGACAAAGCTCCTACCGGAGCTGCCACTACGCCAGAAGCTACTACTGCATCGCAAGTAATACGCGACAACAATGGGTCCATTGTACTGACAAACAGATTGGCACTATAACCACATGCCACCGATACGTATGCTGTAACAAGACCGGCCACAGGATGTGCTCCTACTGCCCGAAACAAAAAAGCAGCCAAAGGGACAAGCAGGATATAACCGGCATCGCCCACCACATTGGAAAGGATGCCGACAACAATAACCGACAGCATCACTGCATGCAGCGAACGAGGACCATGCAAGAACCGACGTGCACATGCTTGCAAGAAACCGCTATGCTCTGCCACTCCCAGTCCAAACAGTACCATCACCACCATGCCAAACGGTGCAAAGCCGGTAAAGTTGGTCACAACATGTCGCAAAAACCACCGGATACCTTCAGCACTAAGCACACTGCGGATACGGATTTCTTCACCTGTAGCAGGCAGCACCTCCTTTAATCCATAGATGTCTCCCATCCATGAAAAAAGAACTACAACCACAGAAAGCAGGAAATACAGCGTGGCAGGATGCAACTGTCGGTGTCTATTCTTCATCAGGCTCCAGATTATCCAAATCGATAATACGCAATTCCAAAGCTCGTACCACCAAACGAGTGGCATTCACCCCTACTCGTTCTCCCTGTCCGAACAAACGGTTCACCAAATCGGCTTGTCGCTTTTCCAACGATTTAACTCCAAACGGCATACCTTTCAATCCGGCTATCATCTCTTTGGTATAGCCCAAAGCCAAATGACGAAGAAAGCGTTCATCGTATTCATCGATATCGTAGTTGACCACCGCTTCCTGCCGTTTGGCATCGCCCAAAACAGAACGTTTAAAGCGTTCGATGATTTTTTCCAGAATGGGATAGTTGAACACCAATTGCTTGCCGTTCATCACAGCCATCACATCTGTCTTCGTAAGCAATTCACCGGTTTTAAGGATGATGCCATCGGCTCCGGCATCCAGAACATCGACCCACAGCTTTTCATTCAACACCTCACCGGTAAAGATGAGTACACGAACCGCAGGATGCTCAGCACGCAACTTCCGACAGATTTCGACCCCAATAGTTGTAGACCCACCCAAACCTAAATCGAGCAATACAAGGTCGGGCACTCGCTGTTGCAGCAATGTCCAAAACTCTTGCTCGGTCATGGCTGTGCCTATCACTTCGGCCTCCGGAATCTCATGCCGAAAGATTTCTTCCGTACCTTTCAATTCCAGTTTCACATCCTCTACTATAACTACACTAAATTTATTCTCTTCCATATCTTGCTATATTCTTTTATTTCTTTGGGATTGTAAAATAGACACAAAAACCTCCACGACTACCGCAACATGCCACGATGCGACAACCTCTCCGACCGGCAAACTCATCATGGTCGCGCACAATCTGCTTGCATATCAGATAAGCAGTACCCGACAAATGTCCAGAAGCATCCTGTTTCATTTGCTTCAGGTTCGGATAAAACAATTGGTTAAGTGCATCCTGACTATATTGTCGACGGGTGTCTTCAAACTCAAAACGTGCATAAGCACCTTCTTCCGCCACCGAAAGTACCAATTCGCCCGACTTGCTTACCGACAAAGCCTCATCTATCAAGCTTTCAAGTAAGAATTTCAACTCAGTACGGTCGGCCGAGACGGTCAAAGAGCATGAACAAGGTTCTATCACCAACCGAGGAGCCTCGACCAGTTTACGAACCGCTCGCTGATGATAACGAACAGCATGGTCGAGCAAATCGGATACCGACACTGCACTCCGCCGGAAAGTAACTTCGGCCAACTGGCGAGATGCACACGAACTTAAGATGGCATGGATATCACGATAGTACGACACCAATTCGTAGATGGCATTGACATCATCGGCCTCTTCTTGCGGAGAAACACCTTGTTGCGAAAGACGCTCTACAATCTGCTTAATGCGATTGGGGTAATAAATTGTTTCGTGCTTGATGGTAGACAAACAGTTGTCCAACACCATATTCTGTACATGCAATTGGTTGTCCTCAAACGAAGCCCGACGCAACTCATCTTCTGCCAACTCAATATTCTGATATTTGGCAGCCGGCTTCACGACCGAACCAAACACGATGAGAGCCACATAGCGAGCTATCAATTCAGAGAGCAGACGGTCGCTTTCCTTTCCCTTTCCTTCGTGACGTGACCAGGCTAAAACACCTACGCAAGCCGATTCGTTGCCAAACTCCACCTGCAAAGGATAACACTGTACTATACCATCACCCGACTGTACATATTCTTTCATCGCAAAACAACGGTTCATCCATTCGTCCAATTCGCCCGGTTGCTGCACCGATGACCGATGCACCCTGCAAAGCTGTTTACCAGAGACATCGCATACCGACAAGCTCAATGCATCAATAGAGAGCAGCTCGTCGATAGCATTAAAACAGGCATGTACCAACCGTTCTGTCACAGCCCGGCAGTCGTCAGCATCTCCCTTGTGTGGCAAGGCCGAGCTGAAAGCAAGCCTATTGATGTCAAACACTTGTTCCAAATGGCGGTTATTGGCAGCACGCCTACTTATATAAAGCGAGTAATAGCCTATCAATATCACCACAAACAGCAACACACAAAGCAGCACACCTACTATTTTATTGTTTATGGAATGCTGTAACTGATTGCAATAGGCTTCCAGAGAAGTATCTTCACCCACCAATTTGTAAAGAGTGGTATAAGCCTCGTTGTTGAATGTATACGCCTCCCAGTCTTTCAACGCCAAAAACGAGACTGTAGCTTCATTGCGTAAATCCAGAATGACATGATAATCGGAATACACCCCATCCTTCCACCAACCGATTTCGGACGCTGTCCCTACTCCATAGAGCTTCATAAGTTTCTTTCCACCCGTTTGCCACACATAATGGCGGTTCAAGCAATGAATGGCCGAATCAGCATATTCCACTGCCTGCTTATAGTGACCACTTACGTTACTTTCATACACCAAATCGGCATAATGAGCAGCCTCATCGAGCAAGCGTTCCATATCCGAATCGTATGCCACACGTACCGAGTCGACCGATGGAGCTGCTTCCGAAGCAATATTCCCGCTACAAGCCTGCGACAAGGGTACGGATGCTACCAACAGCAACCAGCCGAATACTTTCCGCACTCCTTTCGGTAACCGGAAATAAAAACGACTACCTTTCCCAAAAGTACTCTCAATGCCAAACAAGCAAACTTGAAACAACGGATTTGTCTTACGATATTTATCAATAATACCTTTACAATTCATCAGACCAAAGCCAAAGCCTTTATTCTGTGCCAACTGCGCATCAGCTCCATCATGCATCCCGATTTGTTTGGAATCGTAAACTTTCTCTTCCAAAATACGCCGTACGTCCTCTGGAGAAATACCTCTCCCATTGTCTTCTACCGAAATTTCCACATAGTCGGATGCATCTGTCGTATAAATATGTACCTTTCCACCTGCTTGCGTATATTTCCGAGCATTTTCGGCCAAAGTGTTAATCATAAAAAGCGTAAGAGCTTT
This sequence comes from Bacteroides sp., assembly GCA_019417975.1. GTDB lineage: Bacteria > Bacteroidota > Bacteroidia > Bacteroidales > Bacteroidaceae > DYCT01. Next base: position 3,164 of record DYCT01000030.1, on the reverse strand, counting down.
GTCTGCCTTTACTATAGCGTCTGTCGAATCGACCGACAATGTCTGCTGCTTGGCATCGAATGTACGATGTCCTTTTGCCACAACCTCAAGCACATCGGCAAGTGCAAAGTTTTCGAGCGACAAACTCAAGCTGCCTTGTTTCATTTTAATCCATAAAGCCAAAATATCATTGTACTCATTGATACGTTCGGTCAGTTCACGGATGTACTGATATTTTTCGGCACGAATTTCTGCATACCCGGCATAACGTTTCGTACGTAGTTTTTCCACCTCGTTGACGATACGATCGATGAATGGCTTGATACCCTCCACAATGGCCAAACAAGCCTTCTTTACTACATTCTGTCGTTTGTTTTCTTCTACATGCTGTTCATAGACATAACGCTGTTTCTCCAACTGACGTGTCTGATTGTCGAGCGAGAGTAATGCCTGTCCGTTTTCTATCACCCAAACCAGATAAGGCATAATCAGGCGAACCAATGCTTTCCGTTCTTTACTCCATCTCCGCGAGGCTCCCAATATCAACATGCCGCTATGCAAACCTTCAGCAGTAGTCATGAGCGGAAACTGTGCTACAAAAGGAGCATTAACAGGTTCTTGTTCGGAGTTGTCTAAATGCAATTGCAAAACAGACACACCAAACAAACGAGTGAAATAAGGCTTCATACGCTCTTGAAGAATTTGGGCAATGTCTTCCATATCGGCTGTGCCGGCAGGCAAAGGAGCGACAATGTGCCGACAGAGCTCTAAAGTCTGCCTCAATGACTCTACATTTTTCCGATTCCGCTGTTGCCAATATTTGTTCAATACTCCAAAAGAGACAATAACAAAAATCACACCGCAAATCACAGCTATAATTATCCAATTAAGCTGCTCGGCTTCGTGCTCCAATGCCTGATAACGACTCTCCAGTTCCTTATCCTGCCGGATATTATATAAAATGTCCAGATAACAATTCCGATTATAGTCCGACTGTCGCTTCATGCCCAATCCGGCATATGCCACACTCAGTTGCTCGCGAATACGAGCAATCCATTCTGGTACCGTCTTTACACTGTCACTGTTTATCCATCCCAGTTCTGTACACAGACTTTCTTCCGGACGATAACATTGCAAAAGAAGGGTTGAATCGGCACAAGGATAGCAGGTGGTGTGGTGCTTATTCACATATTGCAAAGCTACCGACAGCGTATCCAGAGCTTCACGATAACGTCCGTGCCTATTGAGCCATGTGGCCAACGTACGATACGTGCCGGCTATCTGATATGTATCTTTATACAGACGAAATAGATGCAATGACTCAAGTGCCAACCGATACGACAAAAGCGAATCAACAGGCTGTTCCACCTGCAACTGGCATAACTCGTCATCCTTTCTATCCATCAAAAGTGTTGCCGACAACGAATCTACCAACAATTCGGCTAACCCTTGCAAACTGTTTGCTTCAAAATAGATATATCCTCCCTGTTTTGCCAACTGCAAACATTGATAAAGATTATCAAACCGGGCAAGAAGCAATTCGTCCGGACTATTGTATCGAATTAATCCGGCAGAGCCACGCAAATAGATAGAATAAAGATACTGAGCAGTATCGATATGCATATTTAAAGTAGAGACAGAGTCGATGGCCGACAAAGCTTCCGGCCGATGCTGTAAATAGTAGTCATAAGTAGCCGACACAAGTTGGAATTCAGAAAAAGCAAACTGCAAACGCTGCTTTTCATGCCGGTCGGCAAACACAGAGATATCCTCACGTATGCGCTTCATCCTCCGTAAAGCACTGTTTCGATAGTCGTAATACTCCTTGTTGCGAGCCGTACGCTGATAGATTTTCATCCTTCCGATATCAGCCACCAGTCGTTCCAGCTCGTTTGGAGTTAGGTTCTTGACATCCGAAAACAAACGGTCGGCTTCTTCGAAATCCATTCGCATAAAAGCACAAAACCCCAAGTGGTTGACTGCTTCCGCCTTTCCGGCATGATAAAAACGAGCTTGTGCGTAAGCCTGCTTGGCGGCCTGATACACCGAATCGATACTCTTATAATAATATGTATAGGCCCGATTGTTAAGCGAATCGATTAGATTTACCTCCGAAGTAGGTGCAGTCTCTCCACACCCCACCAGCAACAACTGGATGAGGACACCCCACACACATATCCAACTCATCTTCTTCATATCGGCCATTATTCACAGCAAACATACGGAAAATCCCTGATAATGCCGAAAAGATTACAATAATCTTTGGCTCTATATCATCGGCTACCGGCACGGACACGCTGCATCACAGCCAGCAGCTCTTCATGCAGCAAACCATTCGATGCAAGCACTTCCCTACCAGAGAGAAAATCGGCACCACCCATAAAATCCGTAACCTTTCCACCGGCTTGTTGCAGAATAAGTGTTCCGGCAGCGATATCCCACTGTCCAAGGAAAGCTTCAATACGTGCTTCGCTACGTCCGGCTGCTATATAACACATCTCGGCAGCTGCCGCTCCTTGCAGACGAAGGCTACTGGCATAACCATACAGTTCCTCTACCAATCCAACGGCTGTAGATTTATACTTCTGAACCGCATAAGGAAATCCCAATGCAATGGAAGCCTTATCCATTTCGGCTATATCTGACACCCGAATCTCTTGTCCGTTAAGATAAGCCTTGCTCCCTTTCCATGCCCAAAAACATTCACCACGACACACTTCATAGACCACACCCACCAGCAATTCTTCCCGATTGCGCAAAGCGATGCTAACGCAGTATGGTGCTGTATCATGAATAAAATTAGTAGTGCCATCAAGCGGATCGACTACCCAACAATACGCTTCTGCCTGATAACCGGCCGTACCCTCTTCGGTTACAAAGCCGGCTTCGGGCAATAGTTCATGCAATCGAGCCACCAAACGGCATTCAGACTCCTTATCTACATACGACACATAATCATGAAAACTCTTCTCTTCAACTCGCTCCCTACAGAAACTCTTACGTTCGTTTCGCAAGAACGCCCCGGCTTCGACAGCTATATCGCGAACCGACTTTGCCATCGCAGCCCAATCAACTATTTTATCCATATCAACTCCTGTTCTTTTAATTCTATCATCCAAAAGTAGAGATTTAAAGCTACACGAACGAAAGCAAAACGTTAAATTAATCTGTTTATCTATTAATAT